>NZ_JBEPDB010000053.1:0-61605 GCF_040300025.1 Dactylosporangium sp. NPDC000555
GGCGCCGCTCCTGATCATCCTGGGCGGCATCGTGTACGTCATCGTGGTCACCGCGCTGCGCCTCGACGCCGACGCCATGCCGCCCGGCCCGATCGGCGAGCGGATGCGCCAGGCGTTCGACGCCCTCGACGACGAGATCGAGCAGATCATCACCGCCGCCCGCCGCTCCGCCGCGGACCGCCGGCCGGAGAGCACCGACCTGGTCGAGGTCGTCGCCGACCGGCTGGCGTTCTGGTCCGTACTCGCCGAGGACCAGAACCGGCCGTGGCGGGTCACCGGCGGGCAGGAGCCCGTGTACGTGCCCGTAGCCGAGTCCGACCTGGTCTCGGCGGTGGACTGCCTGCTCGGCAACGTGTTCCAGCATACCGCCGAGGGCACCGCGTTCGAGGTGCACGTCTCCGCGCGGGGGCTCATCGTCGACGACGCCGGGCCGGGTATCGCCGACCCTGACCGGGCGCTGTGCCGCGGCTCCAGCGGCACCGGCTCCACCGGCCTGGGCCTGGACATCGTCCGCCGCGTCGCCGAGGCCGCCGGCGGCCGGCTGAGCATCGAGCGCGGTCCGCTGCGGGGCGCGCGGATCGCGATCGAGCTCGGCCCGTCCGCCCCCGAGGTCCCCGCGCCCCGCAACACCCGCCGGATCGTGCGCTGACCGTCGTCGCTGTCGCACTGCGCGCGTGTGACCATTGGGCCCATGCGTCTGCTCGAGGGACTGCGCGCCCATGCACCCACAGTGTCCGTCGCCGGTCGCGCACTGTCGGCCGAGCGGTTACTCAGCGCCGCCACGGCGGTCGCGCACGACGTCCACGGCGCCGCCACGGTCGCGGTCGACGCCACCCCCACGCTGGAGACCGTCGTGGCGGTGACCGGTGCGCTACTCGCCGGGGCCGCGGTCGTGCCCGTGCCGGCCGACGCCGGCCCGGCCGAGCGCGAGCACATCCTGCGCGACTCCGGCGCCGAGGTGACGCTGGGCAACCGCCCCGGGCCGTTCGCCGCGCCGGTGCCGGTCGACGTGGGAAGAGCCTCGACGGGCTCCGGGGCCGGATGCCCGGCGCCGCCCGGGGACGCCGTCGCGTTCGTCATGTACACCAGCGGTACGACGGGAGCCCCGAAGGGCGTCGAGCTGACCCACGCCGCCGTGGAGGCCGGGCTGGACGCGGTCGCCGAGGCGTGGGCCTGGACCCCCGAGGACCGGCTCGTCCACGGCCTGCCCATGTTCCACGTGCACGGCCTGATCCTCGGCGTGCTCGGCGCGCTGCGGCACGGCTCGGCGCTGACGCACACCGGCCGCCCGCACCCGGCCGCGTACGCCGCCGCCGGCGGCACCCTCTACTTCGGCGTGCCGACCGTGTGGTCCCGGGTGTGCGCCGAGCCCGCCGCCGCCCGCGCCCTGCGCCCGGCCCGACTGCTCGTCTCCGGCAGCGCCCCACTGCCCGCACCGGTCTTCGAGCGGCTCTACGCCCTCACCGGCCACCGCCCGGTCGAGCGCTACGGCATGACCGAAACGCTCATCACCATCAGCAGCCGCGCCGACGGCGAGCGCCGCCCCGGCCAGGTCGGCGTGCCGGTCGCCGGCGTGCGCACCCGGCTCGTCGGCGATGACGGCACCGAGCTGCCCCGCGACGGCGAGGCCATCGGCGAACTGTGGGTCGACGGCCCGATGCTGCTGCGACGGTACCGCGGGCAGCCCGAATCGGCGGCCCGCACGCCTGACGGCTGGTTTCGCACCGGCGACCTCGCCCGCGTCGGCGCCGACGGCTGGCACCGCATCGTCGGGCGGTCCTCCACCGACCTCATCAAGTGCGGCGGATATCGCATCGGCGCCGGCGAGGTCGAGGACGCCCTGCTCACGCACCCGGCCGTGCGCGAGGCCGCGGTCGTCGGCGTCCCGCACGCGGACCTCGGCGAAGCGGTGACGGCCTTCGTCGTGACCGCCGGCGTCCCGGTCGGCGAGCGCGACCTCATCGACTTCGTGGCCGCACACCTGTCGGTCCACAAACGGCCACGTGTCGTACACTTCGTGGACGTCCTGCCACGCAACGCCATGGGCAAGGTGCAGAAGAAGCGGCTGGCGGGTCCTATGCTGTAGCGCAGACTTTTCTTGGTGGGTGGTGGTTCGCGGTGGAGACGGGCCGGATTCTGCGGTTCGACGAGGTTCGTGGTTATGGTTTCATCGCGCCGAACGCCGGCGGTGAGGACGTGTTCGTCCACGCCAACGACTTCGGCGAGCAGCGCCATCTCGTACATCCCGGCATGCGGGTCGAATACGAGGTGGAGGAGGGCGAGCGCGGCCTGAAGGTCTCGAGCGTCCGCATCCTCGACGTCTCGGCCCGCCGCGAGCACGCCCGGGCCACCACGTCGCCGTTCGCGCCGGTGGCCACGGCGACGCCCGGCACGCCCGGCCCATCCGGCGAGGACGACGGCCTGTGCGATGTGCTGTCCAGCCGCGAGTTCACCGCCGAGGTGACCGAGCTGCTGATCCAGCACGTGCCGTCGCTGACCGGCAGCCAGATCGCCCAGGCCCGCCAGCATCTGGTCAGCTTCGCCCGCAGTCACGGCTGGGTGGAGAGCTGACGTGGCGTTGAAGGTCCTGTTCATCGGCGGCAGCGGCATCATCAGCTCGGCGTGCTCGCGGCTGGCCGTCGAGCGCGGCATCGACCTGCACGTGCTCAACCGCGGCGAGTCGAGCCTGCGGCCGCTGCCGGAGGGCGCGAAGGTCCTGCGCGCCGACATCCGCGACGCCGCCTCCGTGCGTGAGGCGATCGCCGGGCACACCTTCGACGCCGTCGTGGACTGGGTCGCCTTCACCACCGACCACGTCCACGCCGACATCGAGCTGTTCCGCGGTCGCACCGGGCAATACGTGTTCATCAGCTCCGCGTCGGCGTACCAGACCCCGCCGGCCCGCCTGCCGGTCGTGGAGTCCTCGCCGCTGCGCAACCCGTTCTGGCAGTACAGCCGCGACAAGATCGCCTGCGAGGACCTCCTCGTCAAGGTGTACCGCGACAAGGGCTTCCCGGCCACGATCGTGCGCCCCTCGCACACGTACGACCGCACGCTCGTGCCGTTCGACGGCGGCTGGACGGTCCCGGCCCGCATGCGCGCCGGCAAGGAGATCGTCGTGCACGGCGACGGCACCTCGCTGTGGACGCTGACCCACCACGAGGACTTCGCCCGCGCGTTCGTGCCGCTGCTGGGCCACCCCCGCGCGATCGGTGACGTCTTCCAGATCACGAGCGACGACGTACTGACCTGGAACCAGATCGCCGAGCACCTCGCCGCCGCGCTGGGCACCACCGCGAAGATCGTCCACGTCCCGTCGGACGCGATCGCGGCCACCGACGCGGAGTGGGGCGCGGGCCTGCTGGGCGACAAGGCCCACTCGATGGTCTTCGACAACGCGAAGGTCAAGGCCCTCGTCCCGGACTACGTTGCCACGATCCCGTTCCACCGCGGCGCTCGCGAGATCGTCGCCTGGTTCGACGAGGACCCGGCCCGCCAGGTCGTCGACGAGCGCCTGGACAAGATCATGGACGATCTCGTCGCCCGCTACCGCCTGGGTTGAGCCCGGTGTCGAAGGCGGATCTCAAGCAGTACCTGCAGACCGGGCGCGAGAACCTGCTGTGGAAGCTCGACGGGCTCTCGGCGTACGACATCCGGCGCCCGATGGTGCCCACCGGCACCAACCTGCTCGGGCTCGTCAAGCACGTCGCGTCGGTCGAGGCCGGCTACTTCGGCGCCACCTTCGGGCGGCCGTTTCCCGAGCCGCTGCCGTGGATCGAGGACGGCGCCGAGGACAACGCCGACATGTGGGCGGCCCCGGACCAGACGCGCGAGGACATCATCGGGCTGTACCGCCGGGTGTGGGCGCACTCTGACGTGACCATCGACGCGCTGGAGCTCGACTCGCCCGGGCGGGTGCCGTGGTGGGACCCGGCGCGGAACGAGGTGACCCTGCACCGCGTGCTGATCCACATGATCGCCGAGACGGACCGGCACGCCGGGCACGCCGACATCGTGCGGGAGCTCATCGACGGCGCCGCGGGATGGCGGCCGGCGACGTCCAACCTCGTCGGCGGCGACGCCGACTGGTGGGCCGCCTACCGCGACAAGCTCGAGCGGGCCGCCCGAGAGGCTTAGGAGTTTCACGATCCTGTCGCCGCGGTTGACACGGTGGGTGGTGCTCTGATCGCGGATGGTGCTGGTTTGGGTGGGTTGCGGGCCGGGTTTCGGGCGTTGTGGGTGTGGGGTTTGGATCTTTCGGCGGCCTGGGGTGAGGCTGGTTACGCTGCGGGAACGCCGTGCCGGGGTGGTCCGGGGTGGTGGGTGTGCCGGGTGGGGCGGTGGTGTTGCGGGGTGCGGAAGTGTCGGTGGCGGCGGCTATGGTCCGGGCATGAGTTCGGACCAGGGATGCGTGGCAGCGCTCGGCGACGCGCTCGCCGCGCTCCTCGAACACGACCCCACCCACCTGGACGACACCACCCTGCGCCAAGCGATGCTCGCCCTGCTCCGCCACACCAACCAACTCGACGCCATCATCGCCCACTACATCAGCGCCTTCGACGACCGCCGACTCGCCCGCGCCGACGGCTGGCCCAACACCAAACAATGGCTCCAAGCCTACGGCCGGCTCTCCGGACCAGCCGCCACCTCCCGCATCCGCGCCGCCACCACCATCCAACTCCTACCCACCCTCGAAACCGCGTTCGACGCCGGCGACGTCACCCGCGAACACGTCGACCGCATCGCCCTGACCGCCCAGGAAATCGGCGACGACATCATCGAAACCGCCGAACAACCCCTCGTCACCATCGCCCGCCACCACGAACCCGAAGCCCTCCGCGAAATCTGCGAACGCCTCATCGACGAAACCATCCGCGACCAGCACACACCCACCCAACACCACGACCGCCGCGGCCTCACCATCACCCAAACCGGAACCATGTGGAAACTCCGCGGCATCCTCGACACCGAAACCGGCGCGCTGCTGACCACCGCCCTCGACGCATACACCCAACCCCCACCACCCGACGACGACCGCACCCCCACCCAACGCCGCCACGACGCCCTCGCCGACCTCCTCAACACCACCCTCCGCGAAGGCCGAACCCCCCTCGTAGCCGGCGTCCGACCACACCTCACACTCCTCATGCCAGTCCGCCGCTACACCAAACTCCACAACCACGACAACAACCCCACCACCCCCGAAACCACAGCCGACCCGGCCGACGCGGAGGACGGGCCCGCCACCCTCACCGGCTACGGCATCATCCCCGACACCCTCACCACCCGACTCAGCTGCGACGCCAACCTCCAACACATCTGGCAACACCCCAACAATGGACTACCACTCCACCTCGGCCGCGCCTACCGCAACACACCACCAGCACTCCGCCGCGCCCTCGCCACCCGCGACCCACACTGCCGCTGGCCCGGCTGCCACACACCCGCCAACTGGTGCGACAGCCACCACCTCAAAACCTGGATCCGCGACCACGGCAACACCGACATCGACAACCTCATCAACCTCTGCCGCCACCACCACATCAACGTCCACGAACGCGGATGGCAACTCCACCACCACCCCACCAACGGCACCATCACCATCACCCGACCCGACGGCACACCATACGACCTCGGACCCAGCCGACCACGCACCGGACGATTCCCACCATTAATGAGAAAACCGACCACGAATACAACCTGAATCCGCGAACCGCGCCACCGACCAGCGGCACCCCGTGCCGCAGGGCGAGCGCCTGCCGCTGCCGCTTCGGCAGCGACCAGGACGCACGAGCCGCTCCTCTATGTGCTCGGCAATGGTGAGCCCCGGCTCGGCTCGTTGACGCCCATGACGTAGCCGAGCGCGGCGGGTGCGCCGCGCCGCATGCTAAGAACGGTGATCTTGAGGTGTCCGGCGAGCGCGCGCAGCGGCGATGTGCGCCCACTCCCCCCGCCCCGACGGCCAGCTCGACGCCGCGGAACGCCTACCCGCGCCGCGTCCGCGCCCCCCGCCCCTCGGCGACGGAGCACCTCGTCCGCCACGCTTTGCACTGTCTGAAACTGAGGCGCCCGTGTGCCGCCATTCCGCCCCCACGGTTTGTGCCCGGCTCACGCCACCCGGCGCGGGCCGTGGTCAGCCGGACAGTCCGGACACCGAGACGATCCGCTCCCGCAGCGGGCCGAGCGCCGTTGCGATCTCGGCGATCCGGTCGCCCGGCACGCCCAGTTCGGTCAGGGTGTCCGCAAGGTGGGCCACCACGGCGTCGAAGTGGGCGTCGGTAAGACCCAGTCCGGCGTGGGCCGCGGCCATGTCGCGCCCCGCGTAGACTTCCGGACCGCCGAGGGCCGCGGCGATGAAGGCACGCTGGTGGGTCTTCAGTCGGCTGATGTCCACGTCGGCGAAGAAGCCCGCAAGCCGGGAGTCGCCGAGGACCCGGGTGTAGAAGCCCTCGACGGCGGCCCGGACGGACTCCGCGCCACCGATCGCGTCATAGATGCTCATCTCGCCTCCCGCCTGCGCGGCGACGCGGACGCGCCGCCGCGGCCGATCGTACGGCGACCGTAGCGCCGGCCCGTTACCCCAGCGTTGGTGCCGCGCGACATCCGTGCTACAAACACCGCACCTCGGCATCGGGCAGGAACTGAGCCACCGGCGGCGCGACCACGCCGTCACCGCCGGACGCCGGCCGGGCCGTGGACGGTGACCAGGGCGAGCGCCACGCCGGTCCAGAACGAGACCGCGGCATTGACCAGGGCCAGGCGCAGGCCAGGTATCAACCCCGTGCCGTGGCCGACCAGCGCGCCCAGCAGGGCCGCCCCGATCACACTGCCCACCTGGCGGGCGGCGTGATCACGCCGGCGGACGGCCCGGCCTGCTCGGTGGGGACGCCCTCGGTGACCGCGGTGGTGGCCGCCGGCATCGTGAACGACATGCCGAAACCGGCCGCGACCAGCGGCACCACCAGCAACGGGTAGGGGGTGTGCGCGCCGGCCACGGTCAGTCCAGGCAAGTCCGGCGCCGCACGCGAGCAGCCCGATCAGCAGGGTTGGCCGGGGGCTGCCCGTGCGAGCGGCGAATCGGCCGGAGGCGGCCGAGCCGACCGCGACCACGCCCATCTGCGGCAGGAGGCCAGACCGGCCGGCAGCGCCGAGTAATTGATCGCGAACAGTTCACCGTAGAACCCGAGGTTGATCAACAGGCCGACGATGGTGGCCCCGGTCAGGGTACGGCCGGCGAACAACCGCAACGGCAGCATCGGGGCCGCAACGCGCCGTTCGACCAGCAGAAGCCCGACCGCCGCGGCAACGAACACAGCGCCGTCGGCCAGCACCGCCGGCCAGCACCGTCGGCCAGCACCGTCGGCCCCAGACCGAAGCAGGCCGGGCAGGTCGACGAAGCCCACCGAGATCAGCGTGCCGATGCGGCAGCTCACCACACAGACCGCCGCGAACCTCGGCGACGGGGCGTCGCGGACGACCTGGGCGGCGTCGATGCCGTGGTGGACCGCTCGGAGACGATCAACCGCACCATGCGGGTGGAACGCGAACGCACTCCCCGCCCGTGCAACTCGCCCGTCACCGACATCAAGCAGAGCCCGGAGTCGCAGGTCTGCGACCGGCTCTTTCACCACGGTCGCCCGTGGTGGCGGCCGCGTGCCGCAGCCGCGGCAGGAAACCCGCCCCAGACTTTGCAGGCGTCGCGGCGGTGACCGTCAGGCCGGAATCTCAGCCGGCGTCGGCCTCCCGGCCGGCGTCGCGCATCGATCGGGCGTCGTGGCCGGCTAGGGCGTCCTGTCCTACCTCCGCGTTGTGCGCGTGCGCCAGGTGGTGCAGGCCGAACGCGGCGTCCATGCCGTCCCGCAGTCCCATGAGATCCTCGGCCTGGTTCACTGCCCGCTTTGCCAGCGCCAGGCCCAGGGGCGGCATCGACGCGATCCGCGTCGCGATGTCGAGTGTGAACGCCTCCAGATCCTCCCGCGCAACGACCCTGTTCACCATGCCGAGCTGGTACGCGCGGTGGGCGTCGATGCGCTCGCCGAGGAAGAGAAATTCCTTGGCCTGCCGGGCACCGAGCGCCCACGGGTGCGCGAAGTACTCCACTCCGGGGATGCCCATCCGCAGCACGGGATCGGCGAAGAACGCGTCATCGGCGGCGACGATGAGGTCGCAGACCCAGGCCAGCATGAGCCCGCCCGCGATGCAGGCGCCGTGTACCGACGCGATGGTCGGCTTGGGCAGATCCCGCCACCGGCGGCACATCCCCAGATAGACCTCTGATTCGCGGGCGAACCGGCTCTCGGCGCCCGAGCGGCCGACGTGGTCCCACCAAAGACCGGCCCGGCGCGGGAAGCTCCGGTCGATGTCCCGCTCCGGCGTCCCGATGTCGTGCCCGGCGCTGAAGTGCTCACCCGCACCGCGAAGCACGATCACCGCGACCTCGTTGTCGTCGGCGGCACGGTAGAAAGCGTCGTCGAGGGCGTACGTCATCGCCGAGTTCTGCGCGTTACGGTATCGAGGCCGGTTCATGGTGATGATGGCGATCGGACCCCGGCGCTCGTAGCGCACCACGTCATCGCCAGTGCCGGACTGCTGCGTCACCGGTGTTGCCTCCCTTGTCTCCAGGTCACCCGGGGTTTCCCCCTGCCATCGAGCCATTTCCGATCAATGCGGCGTCAGGCTCAGCGCCCGACCGACCTCCCGACGGTGCCAACTGGCCGCGCCCCACGCTCCTGCCAGAGCCCAGGTGCGTTTCAGGAACAGGTGCAGGTCGTACTCGACCGTGTAGCCGAGGGCGCCGTGGCACTGCAGGGCTGTCCGCGCGACAGCTGACGCGGCCGCCGACGCCAGTGCCTTCGCCATCGACACGTCCCGCCCCGCGTCGGGGGAACCGGTGGCCATGCTGTGGCCCGCCCGCAGTACCGCGGGCTCGGCGAACTCGATCCGGACGAGCGCGTCGGCCAGCGCGTGCTGAACGGCCTGGAAGCTTCCCACCGCAACGCCGAACTGCCGGCGTTCGCGCACGTACCGGGCCGCCATGTCGAGCATCCGGCGAGCGAGTCCGATGAGTTCTGCGGCCGTGCCGAGAACCGCGCGGCGCCAGGCACGCAGAACCTCGGGACCATCGGCGATGGGCTCGCCGATCGGTCCGGTGCGGCGAACCAGCCCACGGGTCGGATCAACCGATTCGACCGGTTCGACGTGACCCGTGTCGAGCGCCGCCAAATGAATGGAGCCGGTTCCACCCCACCCTCCGGTCAGGAGGTACGCGGCTGCGCGCCCGTGCGGAAAGCAGCCGGCACCGGCGGGGTCGGCGGCCACGGTCACCTCACCCCGCAGCAGCGACGCCAAGGTACTGCGGTGCTCAGTCCTCCCGGCGAGCACCGGACCGGCGAGCACCGGACCGGCCAGCGCGAGGGCCTCCAGTACGGGAAGCGGCAGGGCGACCCGGCCGGCCTCGATGAGCAAGGCGACCATCCCGACTTCGTCGAGCCCGAGTCCGCCGAGTTCCTCGGGGACGAGCACGCCCAGTGCCCCGATCTCACCGAGCCGGCGCCAGAGTGCCCGCAGCGCTGGCGCGTCCGGGGCGGAGCGGACCACGGCGGTGGAGCACTCGCGCTCGAGCAGAGACCGGGTCAGTGACCGGAGCTCCTCGTGCTCCGCGGAGTACCCGAAGTACATCGGCCGCTCATTTCCTGGGTAGGCCGAGCAGCCGCTCGGCCACGATGGTGCGCTGGATCTCGTTGGTTCCGGCGTAGATCGGCCCCGCCAGCGCGAACTGGAAACCGCGACTCCACGGGCCGTCCAGCTCGCCCGCGGGGCCGAGCAGTTCGAGCGCTGTGGTGTGCAGCCGGACGTCCAGTTCGGACCAGAAGAGCTTGTTGAGGCTGGATGCCTGGCCGGGGTCACGGCCCTCGAGCATGTCGGTGACTTGACGAAGCGTGAACAGGTGGTAGGCCTCAGCGGCCATCCATCCCTGCACCACCTCGTCCGCGAGCAGGGGATCGAGGTCGTCTCCACGGGTGGTGGCCAGGTGGACGAGGCGTCGCGCGGTGTGCCGGAAGCGGCCGGGCGAGCGCAGGGTGAGGCCCCGCTCCGATCCGGTGGTCGCCATCGCCACGTGCCAGCCCTGGTCGACCTCGCCGAGCACGGCGTCGTCCGGGACGAACACATCGTCGAAGAAGACGTCGGCAAAGCCCTCGTCCCCGTCGAGCCGGCCGAACCCGCGCACGGTGACACCCTCGGCGTCCAGCGGCACGAGAAAGTAGGTGAGCCCGCGATGCCGCGGCGCCTGGGCATCCGTGCGAAACAGTCCGAACAGGTGGGTGCAGAACGCGCCGCGGGTCGTCCACGTCTTCTGGCCGCTCAACAGCCAGCCGCCGGCCCGCTCATCACGGAGCGCACGACTGCGGATCGCGGCCAGGTCGCTGCCCGCCTCGGGTTCGGACCAGCCCTGGCACCACAGATCCTGCGCCGCGGCCATCCGTGGCAGGAGGCGGTTCTGCTGTTCCGCGGTACCGAAACGGAACAGGGCCGGGGCGAGCAGGAAGATGCCGTTCTGGGTGACCCGCTGCGGTGCGCCTGCCCGGTAGTACTCCTCCTCGAAGATGAGCCACTCGACGAGCGAGGCTTCCCTGCCGCCATACCGGCGGGGCCACGACACGACCGACCAACCGGCGTCGAACAGCATGCGCTCCCACTCGACGTGTAACGCGAACCCGGTTGCGGTGTCCCCGGACGGCAGCGGTGGATCTGGGCGGTTCGCCGTGAGCCAGGCCCTCGCCTCCGCGCGGAAGGCGGCCTCCGCCGGACTGTCGCTCAGGTCCATCCAGCACTCCGGCGACGGACTTCCAACATGTGGAGAACGTATCCACTTCACCCCGACGTCGTCAATCCCGAAGGTGGGGGCTTGACCAGACCCGGGGCGCATCCGTAACTTCCACTTTATGGAAGTTACTTTCGCAACCAGTCGGCGGGGGGTGGAAGCGGGGTGGATTTCGAGCTGAGCGACGTTCAACGGGACCTCCGGGAGTCCACCCGGAAGCTCTGTCAGGGCTTCGACTCGCACTACTGGCGTCGCATCGACGGAGAGAAAATCTTTCCAGAGGAGTTCGCCAAGGCGTGCGCCACAGCCGGCATCCCCGGCACCATGCTCCCCGTCGAACTCGGCGGCGTGGGCCTGCGCGTCACCGAGGCCGCCCTCGTGCTGCAGGAGATCGCGGCGAGCGACGGCGGGCTCGACGCCTGCTCCGTGGTGCACATGGGCATGTTCGGGCTCAATCCGGTGCTCGTGCACGGGACCGAAGAGCAGAAGCAGGCATACCTGCCACGGGCGGCGCGCGGCGAGCTGAACTCCTGCTTCCTGGTCACGGAGCCGGATGCCGGGGTGGACACGACCCGAATCACCACCACCGCCCGGCGCGAGGGCGACGATTACGTAGTCACCGGCCGCAAGGTGTGGATCAGCCGGGCCGCGCAGGCCGAGTACGGATTGCTGTTGTGCCGCACCCAGCCGTACTCGGCGGTGAGCCGCAAGACCGACGGCATGACGCTGCTCTTCATCCCCATGCGTGTTCCCGAGATAGTCATCACCGAGATCCCGAAGATGGGCCGCAACGGGGTCTCATCCAACGAGGTCGTCATCGACGGGCTGCGAGTGCCGGTCTCATGCCGCATCGGCGTGGAGGGGCACGGCTTCCGGCACCTGCTCGACGGGATCAACCCGGAGCGAATCATGATCGCGGCCGAGGCGGTCGGTCTCGGTCTGAACGTGATCCGCCGCGCCGCCGCCTATGCACAACACCGGGTCGTGTTCGGCCGACCGATCGGGCAGAACCAGGGCGTACAGCTACCGCTGGCGGACGCCTACTCACAGCTGAAGGCGGCCGAACTGGCCACCTATGAAGCGGCGTGGCGATACGACTCCGGACTGGACTGCGGCGCACAGGCGAACATGGCGAAGCTCCGGGCCACCGAGGCGGCACACTACGCGGTCAACATCGCGTTCGAGACCTTCGGCGGCTACGGCTACGCCAAGGAATACGACATCGAACGGTTCTACCGGCAGTTGCCGCTGACGCGCGTCGCGCCCGTCACCAACAACCTGACCAAGGCGTTCATCGCCACCCAGGTCCTTGGCCTGCCGAAGTCCTACTAGAAGTCCTGCTAGAAGTCCTGCTAGAAGTCCTGCTAGATCCACATCATCGATCGAGCAAGAGGAGCCGGAGTGGATTTCCGCGGTGCGGTCGCGATCGCCGGGATCGGCGAAACCCCGGTGGGCAAGGTCCCCGACCGGTCGAGCACCCAACTGCACGCCAATGCGATCGAGTCGGCCGTGCGCGACGCCGGCCTCGCATTGGCCGATATCGACTTGTTGATAACCGGCAACTCCCGAGCGCGACCCTACCTCTACCACGCCGAGATGGTGGCGGAGTACCTCGGCATCCGTCCCCCGCACTGCCTGACGGTCAACACGGGCGGCTCGACCTCCCTGGCGCTGCTCCAGTACGCGGCGGCCATGATCCTGACCGGCCAGGCCGAGGTCGCGGTCATCGCCAAGGCGGACAACCTGGCCACCGGAATGGGCCGCGCGGCGACGATCGAGTCGATGGCGACGATCGGGCACCCGGAGTTCGAGGCGCCGACCGGCCCGCCGATCCCGGGGCTCTACGCGCTCATCGCAGCCCGCTACTACCACCGCTACAACATCAAGCCCGAGCATGTCGCCGAGGTCGCCGTCGTCGACCGGATGCACGCCGCGCTCCATCCCACCGCGCAGTTCCGCTCTGCGCTGACCGTCGACGACGTCCTCGGCTCGCGCCTGATCGCGGACCCGCTGCACATGCTCGAATGCGCCCCGGTTTCCGACGCGGGCGCCGCGATCGTCATCACCTCGGCAGCTCGAGCGCGAGATCAGCGCCAGCCCCCGGTGCACCTGCTCGGCATGGGCGAGTCGCACCCGTTCGAGCATGTCTCCCAGGCCGCCGAGCTGACCGAGACCGGGGCAGCGGAGTCCGGCAGGGCCGCGTTCGCCGCGGCGGGCTGCCGCCACGATGACATCGACGTGGCGATGGTGTACGACGCCTTCGCCTTCATCCAGCCCATGCAACTGGAGGATCTCGGCTTCTGCGCCAAGGGCGAGGGCGCGGAGTTCGTCGCGGCCGGCAACACCCGCCTCGGTGGGCGGCTCCCGACCAACACCCACGGCGGCGTGCTGTCCCACTCACACGCCGGCAAGCCCAGCTCCCTCTTCCTGCTCACGGAGGCGGTGCACCAGCTGCGTGGTCAGGCCGGCGACCGGCAGGTCCCCGGCGCCCGAAATGCCCTGGTGCACGCCGAGGGCGGCATTCTCGCCTCGCACTGCACCGCGATCTTCTCCTCGGAGGTACCCGCGTGAGCGCACCCGCCGCGAAGCCCCTGCCCGTGCCCGACCAGGACAGCGCCGGATTCTGGAGCGCCGCCGCGGAGCACCGGCTTGTTGTGCAACACTGCGACGACTGCGACGCCGACCAGCTCTTTCCACGGCTGATCTGCACACGCTGCCACGGACACGCGCTGCGGCTGCGACCCGCCGCCGGCACGGGCACCGTGTACTCGTACACGGTGGTCCGGCGCGCGCCCAGCCCGGCGTTCGCCGCGGAGGTACCCTACGTCGTCGCGCTCGTCGAACTGGCCGAGGGCCCCCGCCTGATGGCGAACATCGTGGACTGTGTCCCCGGCGACGTCCACATCGGCATGACCGTGCGGGTGTGGTTCGACGACGTGGCCGAGAGCGTTTCGTTGCCCCGGTTCCGGCCCACGGCTGCGCCATGAGCGTGCCGTTGCTGCTGGAGATGGCGACCCAGTTCCACCCCGACCGGCCCGCCCTGCGCGCTCCCGACGGCGCGCTGCTGGACTTCGCCGGCTACCGGGACCGGGTGGTGGCGGCGGCGGGCCTGTTGCGGGAGCGTGGCGCCCAGCGCGTCGTGCTGCTCGGCGAGACCACCGCCGCCTTCCCGGTCGCGCTCTTCGCCGCCGCGTGGGCCGGTCTCCCGTTCGTGCCCGTCAACCACCGGCTCCCCGTCGACCGGATCCACGAGTTGCTCGAACGGCTGCCGGGTGCCTGCGTCGTCCGGGGCGCCGGCGTCACCGTGCCCGCCGGTATGGACGTGCTGAGCGAGGCTGAGCTGATCAGCGCTCCGCCATCCGGCCTCGATCGCGACGAGGGCGACCGTGCCGACGCCGACGGCACCGCGGTCGAACTGTTCACCAGCGGCACCACGGGACCGCCCAGGCTGACCTCGCTCACCCACGCCAACCTGTTCAGCTACGTCACCAACACCGTCGAGCTGGGTGCCGCCGCCGAGGACGAGGCCCTGCTGCTGGCCACGCCACCCTTCCACATCGCAGCCGTGGCCGCGGTGCTCACCTCATGCTACGCGGGTCGCCGGCTCATCCCGCTGGGCCGCTTCACCCCGGAGGGCTGGTTGCGCGCCGCGGCCGCCGAGCACGCCACCCACGCCTTTCTGGTACCGACGATGCTCGCCCGGGTGCTCGACACGCTGCACCGGACACCGGACCGTCCGGCGCCCGCCCTGCGCAGCCTCTCCTACGGGGGTGCGCGCATGCCCCGGCCCACGATCGAGTTGGCACTGCGCGCCTTTCCGCACACGGATTTCGTCAACGCCTACGGCCTGACCGAGACCAGCTCCACCATCGCGGTGCTCGGCCCCGACGACCACCGGGCCGCCGCACTCGGTGACCCCATCGCGCTGGAGCGCCTCGACTCCGTCGGGCGGGTACTGCCGGGCGTGGAGGTGCGGCTCGTCGACACCGCCGGCGGGCCGGTCCCACCCGGAGCCAGCGGCATGGTGGAGGTGCGGGGCGCCCAGGTCGCGTCCGGCGGCTTGACCGGCGGGTGGCTCCGCACCGGCGACACCGGCCGGGTCGACGCGGACGGCTACCTGTTCCTCGGCGGGCGCAGCGACGACATCATCATCAAGGGCGGCGAGAACCTGGCGCCTGGCGAGATCGAGGATGTCATCCTGCGGCATCCGGCCGTGGCGGCCGTGGCCGTCGTCGGCCTGCCGGACTCCGAGTGGGGCGAACGTGTGGCCGCGGCGGTCGTGCCCCGTGCCGGCACCGCGGAGCCGGAGGCGATCCGGGAGTGGGTCCGCCGGCACCTCGGGTCGCTCAAGACCCCGGACGTGATCAAGGTTCTTGATGAGCTGCCGGAGACCGCCACCGGCAAAGTGCCGCGCGCGCGGGTACGTGCACTGCTGGAGTCCCGGCAGCCGGCCGCGGAGGTGATCCGATGAGCACGGCGCCGGAACTCCCTCCGGTCGAGCAGGTCCTGCCCGGTATCTGGGCGCTGCCGCTGCCGCTCACCGGCACCGGCCTGGCGTACGTAACGGTCTACGCGATCGAGGCCGATGACGGCTTCTACCTCGTGGACGCCGGATGGTCGAGCCCGAACGCGCTGGACCTGCTCGCCGCCGGGCTCGCCGCCGCCGGTGCCTCGCTCGCGGACCTGCGCGGGGTCCTCGTCACGCACATCCACCCCGACCACTACGGGCTGGCGGCACGGATCCGGGCGGCGACGACCGCATGGATCGCGCTGCACCCCGCCGAGGCCGCGCTGATCGACGTCCGGTACAGCACCGAGAGCAAGCTCGGCGCCAGTATCCAGCAGTGGTTGCACGCTGCCGGCGTGCCGCACAGCCGCAGCGATGAACTGGGTGCGTCAATGCACGCCGGTTCCGGCGACGTCGGCGTCTGCCACCCCGACCTGGAGCTGCGACACGGCGACCGGCCGCCGATCCCCGGGCGTGAGGTGGTCGCCGTGCACACGCCCGGACACACCCCTGGTCACCTCATGTTCGACCTGCCGGCCGAGCACGCGGTGTTCGCCGGGGACCACCTGCTCTCCCGGGCGACGCCGAACATCTCGTTCGGCCCGCTCTCCGGCCCCGATCCCCTGTCGGACTACCTGCGCTCGCTGCTCGCGGTGGCCGATCTCGGTCCACGGACCGCCTTTCCCGCCCATCAGCATGCGATCCCCGACGCGGCGAGCCGGGCCGGGGAACTTGTACGCCACCACGACGATCGGCTGCAGGAGGTGCTGATGGTACTGCGGAGCGGAGCGGAGACCGTGCACGAGGTGTGCGGCGAGCTCGCCTGGCACCGCCGCCTGGAGAGCCTGCCCGCCTACCTCGTCCGGGCCGCGCTCGGCGAGACCCATGCGCACCTGCTGCGACTCGCCACGCTCGGTGCGGCCACCGTGTCGCCCGGCCCGCCGCAGCGCTGGGCTGCCGTGTCCACAAGGGGGACGGAATGAGCGCCACGATCTGGGTCGTGGGGGCGGGCGGCATCGGCGCCAGCATCGCCGCCCGGCTCGCCGGGGCCGGTCAGCGGGTCGTGGTGATCGATGACTGGGCCGAGCATGTCGACCGGATCCGCGAGCACGGGCTCACGCTCGAGCACCCGGGCGGTGTGCTGCACACGCGGCCCGCGGCGATCCGGCTGTCCGAGCTGCCCGAGTTGGCCGAGCTTCCCGCGGCCGCCGACGCGGCACCGCCGGATCTCGTACTGCTCGCGGTGAAGTCCGACCGTACCCGCGAGACCCTGCTCGCGGTGGCCGACCGGCTGCCGCCGGGCTGTCCGGTGCTGTCGCTGCAGAACGGCCTGAACGAGCCGGTCATCGCCGACGTGGTGGGCCCCGCCCGTACGGTGGGTGCCGTCGTCCGGTTCGACGGCGCGCTCGCCGGCCCCGGCCGAGTCACGCAGCAACGCTCCGACGGGGACCTGGTCATCGGTGCGGTCGACCGGGCCGCGGCCGGCCTCGTCGCCGGGGTCGCCGACCGGCTCCGTACCGCGCTGCCGGTGGTCGTCTCCGACGACATCTGGGCCGGCCTGTGGAGCAAGCTCACCCGCAACTGCCTGCTGAACCCGGTATCCACGCTGGTGGGGCTGGGCCTGGGGCGGATGGCCGCGCTTCCCCCGGTACGCCAGGTCTGTCTGCGGACCGGGCTCGAAGCGGTCGCGGTCGCGCGCGCCACCGGCGTCGCCGTCGAGCCCGGGATTCTCTACGGCGCCGATCTGGACCGGTTGTTCGCCGGCGACCCCGCCGCGGTCCGGGATTTCGAGGCCGCGTTCGAACGGACCTACGCCCCGTTCCCGGACCTGAAGCCGTCGATGCTGCAGGACGCCGAGAAGGGGCGCACGGTCGAGGTCCGCTGGCTCAACGGCGCGGTGGTCGACGCCGCGGAGCGGGTCGGGGTCGCCACACCGCTCAACCGGGCACTGACCGAGCGGGTGGAGGAACTGGTTCGCGGCGTACGGACGCCGGGGATGCACAACCTGGAAGGGCTGACATGAACACGGAAACAGCGGGTTACGCCCGTCTTGTCGAGGCGCTCGAGTGCCTCGGCGTACGCGAGATGTTCGGTGTCATGGGCGTGGGCAACATGCACATGATCGGCGAGTTCCACAAGCGTGGCGGCCGGTACGTGGCGACCCGGCACGAAGCGGGCGCGGTGAACATGGCCGACGGTCAGGCGCGTGCCACCGGCGGGCTCGGCGTGGCGACGGTGATCCAGGGCCCGGGCCTGACGAACGCGCTCACCGCGCTGACGACCGCGGTCCGCTCCGCCTCCCCGGTCCTGGTCATCACCAGTGAGCTGCCGGTCGGTCGCAGGCCCACCGGGCAGGCGATCGATCAGGAGCCGATCGTTGCCGGCACGGGCGCCGCGTACCTTCGGGTCACCGAGACCGATCCGGGGGCGGCGCTGGTCGAGGCGGCCGAGTTGGCCTTACGTGAGCGCCGCCCGGTCGTCGTCAGCGTGCCCGGCTCGGTACAGCAACGGACCTGGGCGCCGGCGGCCCTGACCCGGCCGGCGGTGCGGCGAAACCGGGCACCGGTCGACGAGGCCGACGTGATACGGCTGGCCGAGCTGTTCTCCGCCGCGACCCACCCGGTCGTGGTGGCCGGCCGAGGCGCGGAATGGTCCGGCGCCGGGGACGCGGTGGCGGCACTGGCCGAGCGGACCGGCGCCCTCCTCGGGACCACCGCGCTGCTCAAGGATCGGTTCCACGGCCACCCGGCCGACATCGGCGTGGTCGGTGGCTTCTCCCATCCGCTGGCCCGCGAGCTGCTGGGCGCGGCGGACCTGGTGGTCTCGCTCGGGGCGTCGCTGAGCGTGTGGACGATAGCTCGCGGCGGGCTCTTCCCGCACGCCACATTGGTGCAATGCGACGAGGACGCGGACGCCATCGGCGCGCAGGCCCGGCCGCACCACGGGATAGTGGCCGATGTACGGGAACTGGTCGAGTCGCTCCTGCCGCGGCTGCCGGAGCGGGGCGCGGCACCGGCGCGGTGGGCCGCCGAAGGCGCCTTCGACCGGCTCGCCCAGCGGCGGCCCGAGGAGGGGTTCGCCGACCGCAGCGGCGACGGCAAGATCGATCCCCGTACCGCGTCGATGGTGCTGGACCGGGAGCTGCCCTCGGATCGGGTCCTGACCGTCGACGGCGGGCACTACATCGGTTTCCCCACGGAGTTCATCACGGTCCCCGCACCACACCGGTATCAGTTCACCCTCACGTTCGGCGCCATCGGCCAGGCTCTCGGCGTGGCGGCCGGGGCAGCCGTCGCCGGGCCGGGACCCTCGCACGTCTGTGTGATCGGCGACGGCGGGCTCGCCACGTCCATCGCCGACCTCGAGACGCTGGTGCGGGAGGCCGTCCCTCTGCTCGTCGTGGTGTTCAACGACATGGCCTACGGCGCGGAGATCCACCACCTACGCCACGAGGGACTGCCGGACGACCTCGCGCGCTTCAGCGGTCCGGACATGGTCGAGGTGGCCGCCGGCTTCGGTTGCGAGGCCCGGCGCGCCACCACCGCCGGCGAACTCGCCGACGCGATCCGCGCCTGGTCCGGCGACGCGCCGATGGTGATCGACGTGGCGATCGACGGTCAGCTGCTGGCACCCTGGTACGCGGAGGTGCTCGACCCGCCGCAGCGCGTCACCCCGCGTACCGGCTGAGCGGCACCACCACTCGGAGGGGGCGGGCACGGTCACGGCTTTGCGGAGCCGCCCGTGCCCGCTTGCCGAACCCGCTCGCGCAACGCCTGCTTGAGCACCTTGCCGGCCGCGTTGCGCGGCAACGCCTCGACCACCTCCACCCGGCGCGGGCATTTGAAGTCCGCCAGCAGTTCCCGGCAGTGTGCGATCAGGTCGGCGGGTGCCGGCGGCGAGCCGCCGACGCTCTCCCGCAGGACCACCACCGCGTACACGTCCTCGCCGAGCCGCGGATGCGGCACGCCGATCACCGCGGCCTCGCGTACCGCGGTGTGGGCGTGCAGCGCCGCCTCCACCTCCGCGCTGGCCACGTTGTGCCCACCGCGCACGATGATGTCCTTGCGCCGGTCGACGTGGTACAGGAAGCCTTCGTCGTCGACCCGGACCACGTCGCCGGAGCGCAGCCAGCCGTCGAGGAACGCCGCCTCGGTTGCCTCCTCGTCACCGTAGTAGCCGACCATGATGGACGGTCCTCGCAGCAGGAGTTCGCCGGTGCCGCCGGGTCCGACGTCCGCGCCGTGCTCGTCGACGACCCGCACCTGGGTAAATCGGCCGGCCCAGCGGTTGCCGATCGACCCGAGCCGGGCCAACGCGTACTCCTCGGGCAGGTAGCACCCGCCCGGACCGGCCTCGGTGAGCCCGTAGGTGTGCATCAGCCCGGCCGAGGGCACCGCGGCCCGCAGTTGTTCGATCAGCGACGCGGGCATGCTGGCCCCGCCGTAGTCCAGGATGCGCAGGGTTTCCAGGGATGCCCGCGCGATCAGGGGGCTGTCCAGCCAGAACGCGTAGATCGACGGCACCGCGACGTACACGGTCGCTCCGACCTCGGCGATCAGGGCGAGGCTCGCCGCGGTGTCGTAGTCGTCGACAACGACGCAGGCACCGGCCGACAGGCACGACAACGCGTTGAAGTGCAGGCCGGCCCCGCTGGTGACGGGGAAGGGGCTTTGCAGCACGTCGTGCGGGGTCAGGCGGAAGGCGTCGCTCCAGCCGATCGCGGCGGCCAGCGACGAGCCGTGGGTGTGCAGGACCCCTTTCGGCCGTCCGGTCGTGCCCGAGGTGTAGAGCAGGTTGGCCGGGTCGGTGTCGGCCAGGCCGGCGACCGCCGCTACCGGCGCACCGCGCAGCGGCCCCAGCGGATCGGTCGTGTTCAGCACGACCACGTCGCAGGGCGCGTCCCGCGCCCGGTCTTTGTGGTCCGGACCGGCGAGGACCATCCGGGCCCCGCTGTGGCGCAGGATGTGCGCCACCTCAGGCGGCGCGAGCCGCGCGTTCACCGGCACGTTCACCGCGCCGAGCCGCAGCACGGCGTGGTAGATGATCAGCGCGTCGACGCCGCTGCCGTTGTCGAGGATCCAGCCGACCCGGTCGCCGCGCCGGACGCCCGCCGTGGCCAGCCCGCCCGCGACCCGCCCCGCCGCCTCGTCCAGTTCCTGGTACGTGAGCGCCTGGTAGGAGCCGCTTCCGGAGCGCCCGACGACCGCCCTGGCATGCGGTGTGCGGGCCGCGCGGGCCGCCAGGAGGGACGGGACCGTGCGCCACGCGAACTCGGGTGGCAGTGGTATAGATCTCATCGGCCAACCTCGGTGATCCACTGCGTGGAATATACTTCCATGATCTGGCGGGAGTCATGACTGACAGGGGAGCCATGAAGAAAGATGCCAATACGCCGGCCGCCAACGAGCCAACCGCCGAGCGGGGGTCTCAGGCCATCCACCGGGCACTGCAACTGCTCAAGTGCTTCAGCGTGGAACGTCCGACGGTCTCGCTGACCGAGCTGACCCGGCAGACCGGGCTGACGATGCCGACCGTGCACCGGATGGTCAAGGCCCTGCAGAGCAGCGGTTTCCTGGTCCAGGATTCGGTGACCAACCGCTACAGCCTGGGGCCGGCCGTGATGAACCTGGCTCGGGTGATGATGCATCGGTCCGCGAACGAGGATCTGGTGACGGCGGCGATGCCCCACCTCGAGGAGCTGCGGTCGATCACCAACGAGACCGTCGGCCTGCACTGCCCCACCGCCGAGGCGCGGTACTGTGTGGCGGAGCTCGTGAGCCGCCAGCCGCTGCGCCTCAGTACCGGCGTCGGACACACCTACGAACTCTTCATCGGCGCTACCGGTCACGCCATCCTCGCATTCTCCAAACCGGACACCGTCGAACGCGTCCTCACCCGCCTCGAACACGCCGACCGTCGTGACTACCCCGAGTTCGAGATCCCGACCAGGAAACAGATCGAGGCCGAACTCGCCACGATTCGCCGCCAGGGCTACGCGATGAGCCTCGGCGAGGTGGTGGCGAACGCCACCGCCGTCGCGGCGCCGATCCTCAGCGACGAGGGCATCGCCGTGGCAGCGGTCAACGTGACCGGGCCCGCCGACCGGTGGACGCGCCCGCTCATGGAGCAGCACACCTCCGACCTGATCAAGGCCGCCCGGCAGATCTCGGCCCGGCTGGGCTACCCCGAGTGAGCACTGGGCGGCCCGGCCGCCCGGCTCAGTCCGACGCCGGCAGGGGCTTGGCGGCCTTGACCCGCATGGGCGCACCGCAACAGGCCAGCGAGCCCTCGCCCTGCCGGGTGCAGAGCACCTCCGCCCCGCACCGTTCACATTCGTACCGCTTTCCGATCAGGTTCATGCCTGCCTCCGGCCACTGTCCAGCGGGGACATCGGTACCGCGCAGCAGATGAGCTGCTCCGCGGGCGGGCGCACGACCACGATCTCGGTGCCGCACCGCTCGCAGCGCACCCGGCTGCCGACGCGCACCTGTGCCCCGTCACGTATCTCCGCCATCGCGCTCCTCCTCGACCCCAAGAATCCGCTCACTGATCACGCCTCGGTGGCGCAGCTCGTCGATCTCCTCGGGGTTCATGCCGAGGCTCTCGCGCAGGATCTCCTCGTTGTGCTCGCCCAGCAGCGGTGAGCGGAACCGGTGCGCCAGACGCACTCCGCTGCCGGAACCGAACCGGAACGGCCAGCCCGGGTACCGGCGGACCCCGGTCAGGGGATGCTCGATCGTTTGGTAGTAGCCGGTCGCCGTCACCTGCGGATCGTGGTACATCCCAGCCGGGGTGAGCACCTTGGCCGCGGGGATTCCCGCCGCCTGGAGCAGCTCAGCGGTGCCGGCCGGGTCACGGTCCCGGGTCCAGTCGGACAGCCAGCGGTCAATCGAGTCGTGGGCGGCCCGGCGCCCGGCAAGGGTCGCCAGCCGCTCCGCCGGCAGTCCCCGCGGCTCTCCGACGATCCGCACCAGCCGCGTCCACTCCGCGTCGTCGCGGACGGTCAGCGCGAGCCACTCGTCCTCGCCGCGGCACGGGTACACGCCCTGTGGTGCGAACCGCGCCGACCGGGCGCCCGTGCGCCCGAGTACCTCACCGGCGAGGGAATGTTGGATCACCGGCTCCGCCGTCATCGCCGCGACCACCTCGGCCTGCACCAGCTCGATCAGCTGACCGCGCCCGGTGCGCTCCCGGTCCCGCAGTGCGGCGATCACCGCCAGCATGGCGTGCATCGCGACGAGCGGATCGGCGTACCCGCCGGGGCCGAGCGGGGGGCCGTCCGGGTCACCCGTGATCCAGCCCAGGCCGCCGGCGTACTCGAAGGAGTTGCCGAACCCGACGAACTCGCGCCACGAACCCTCCAGCCCGTACCCCGGCATACGGACCATCACGATCCGGGGGTTCACTGCGGAGATCGCGGGATAGCCGAATCCGAACTGCTCGATGACCCGCGGCGAGAAGTTCTCGATGACGATGTCGGCGCCGCCGAGCAGGCGCTCGAACACCGCCCGACCGGCGTCGGTACCGAGGTCCAGGGTCATCCCGCGCTTGTTGAGGTTGGTCGCCTGGAACAGTCCGCTCATCTCGTACCAGCGGCTGCCCTGCTGGGGGAACGCGGCGACGAAGCGGAACCCGTCCACCCGGCGCGGGCCTTCCACCTTCAGCACGTCCGCACCCAGCGCGCCGAGCAGGCTGCCCAGATAGGGGCCGGCCCAGAAGGTGCCCAGGTCCAGCACCCGGAGCCCGGCGAAGGCGTTCGGCTCGGTCACCACGTTCGGCTCGGTCACCGCGTCCGCCCGTCGGCGAGCGCCGGGGCCGGCCCGAGCGGCTCGGCGGGGACGTCGCGCAGCCGGAACGGGGGCCCCGGGTGCACCGCCCCGTCGGGCGCGGGCACGAAGAAGCCGCGCTCCCGGAACGGAGGCAGGTCCGGCGCGGTGGCGCCCGTCGTGATCGGTGCGGCGGGTACCCGGAACGCCTGGCAGATCTCCACCGCGTCGACGACCGTCGTCGCGGCGAACCACGGGCGCACCGCCGCGTAGAACGCCTCCATGTCCCCTTGGTCGTACCGCATCTCCACGTACCGGTCCGCGTACTCCGGCACGCCCAGCAACGAGCACAGGTCGTACCAGTGCTGGCCGGTCAGGCAGTTCACCGCGACCATACCGTCCTGGCAGCGCATCGGGCCGGGAATGTAGGCGGTGTAGCGGGTCTGGACGTACCCCAGTTCGACGAGGGTCTCGCGGCGCAGCATGTCGTACGCGACGGTGTTGAACACCGCTGACATCCGGTCCACCACCACGCGCACCGCAGGCTCGTCCGCTCCGGATCGCCGGCCGGTGAGTCCGGTGAGTCCGGCGACGGCGAGATACGTTCCGGCCGCATACTCCCCGAGCCTGCCGCCGACGGGCACCGGGTCCCCCTCGGCCCGCCCGCGCGGGGACACCCAACCCGCCGCGGCCTGGACGACGAGTTCCGAGGCCTGCCACGTCGCGTAGGGTCCGCCCTCGCCGAAGTCGAGCAGCCGCACCACCGTCCCGGCCCCCTCCGCGACGTCCGCCGCGACCCCCGGCACGGCGCCGAGCCCCTCGTCGACGAGGACCACATCCGCGTTCGCGCACAGCCCGGCGGCCACCGCACGACCGTCCGGTCGCGAGGGATCGAGGGCGACCGAGGACTTTCCGGCGTTGAGATAGCGGAACAGGCCCCCCACCCCGGCCGCCGAGTCGCTCGGCGCGTACCGCCTCAGCCGGTCACCGGCCGGTGGCTCGATCTT
This sequence comes from Dactylosporangium sp. NPDC000555, assembly GCF_040300025.1. Classification (NCBI taxonomy): domain Bacteria; kingdom Bacillati; phylum Actinomycetota; class Actinomycetes; order Micromonosporales; family Micromonosporaceae; genus Dactylosporangium; species Dactylosporangium sp. NPDC000555. The sequence goes on from NZ_JBEPDB010000053.1 coordinate 24,103, forward strand.
GCACACCTCGGCGCCGAGCAGGCGCAGCAAACGGCCGGCGTAGGGAACGGCGATGTCCTGGCCGATCTCCACCACCCGCATGCCGCCCAGCGGCCCCTCAGCCATTGACCGCCGGCCCCGTGAGCAGGTGCCGGATGTGGTTGACGGCCATGCCCGCTTCCGGCGAGGCCATGTCGTCGATGGTCCGTGGCCGGGGCAGCGGAACCCTGAAGTCCTCGATGACGTGGCCGGGGCGGGCGGCCATCACGATGACCCGGTCGGAGAGCAGCACCGCCTCGGAGATGCTGTGGGTGACGAACACGACCGTCTTGCGGTCCTGATCCCAGATCCGCAGCAGCTCGATGTTGAGCGTGTCCCGGGTGAAGGCGTCGACCGCGCCGAACGGCTCGTCCATCAGCAGGATTCGGCTGCCCGCGGCAAGGGCTCGCGCGATCGAGGCACGCTGCCGCATGCCACCGGAGAGCTCCCGCGGAAGCTTGTTCTCGAAGCCGGCGAGGCCGACCATCTCGATCAGCTCCCGGGCCCGTTGCTCGCTGTCGCGACGGTTCCGGCCGGCGATCTCCCCGGGCAGCATGACGTTCTTCAGGACGGTGCGCCAGGCGAGCAGCACCGGGCTCTGGAAGACCATCGCCACATCCGGGCGCGGCCCCTGCACCGGCTGTCCGTCGATTCGCGACCCGCCCAGCGATGCCGGGTACAGCCCCGCGATGATCTTGAGCAGGGTCGTCTTCCCGCAGCCGCTCGGACCGACCAACGAGACGAACTCCCCTTCGCCGACCTCCAAGTCGATGTCGCGCAGCGCCATCACCCGCTCGCCGGAGCGCGTCTCGTACACCTTCGACAGCGCCTCGACGGTGATCAAGGCCTCGGGCGCCGGCCGATCGTGGGTCATCGGACCGCTGCTCTGCGATACCAACTCAGGCACGCCTTCTTCTCCCTGCGAATCAGCCAATGTCCGGTCACATGTCAGGTCAGCGGCCCGGAGACCGGGAAACGGAACAGCTCCGCCGCATTGCGGTAGGTGATCCGGTCCACCTCGTCCCGGTCGATGTCGCGGAGCTGCCGGTGCAACACTTCCTGCGTGTCCGGCCAGGTGGAGTCGGGATGCGGGTAGTCGGACTCGACCAGGATCCGGTCCACCCCGATCCGGTGCCGCTGCTCGAAGCCGGACGGGTCCTCCAGCGAGCTGAACCAGAAGTTGCGCTGGACGATCTCGGTCGGCGTGAACTCGTTACTGGCCCAGCCGCCGGCGTAGCCCGCGTGGTTCTGGTCGACGCAGAACCGGAGCCGGTCCAGCATCGAGGGCACCCAGCCGATCCCGCTCTCGGCCAGCATGATCTTCAAGGCCGGGAACCGGACCGGGATCATCGAGTACAGCCAGTCCACCAGAGCGACGCTCGAGTTGAGCGGGAAGAGCACCGTACGGGTGTCCAGCGGCGCGTCCGAGGCGGCGCCGAGGATGAACGAGGCCGACCCGACGTGCAGGCAGACCACGGTGCCGGTCTCGGCGCAGGCCCGCAGCAGCGGATCCCAGTGCCCGGAGTGCACCGACGGCAGGCCCAGGTGCTCGGGGTTGTCCGGGAAGGTCACGGCCCGGAATCCGCGTTCGGCGTTGCGCCGGATGTACTCGGCCCCCTCGGCGGGATCGCGGAGCCACGGAATCTGGCACGGAATGATGCGGTCCGGGTACGCGCCCGCCCAGTCCTCGAGATGCCAGTCGTTGTAGGCCTCGAACGCCGCCCGGCCGAGCTCCGTGTCACGGCTCATCGAGAACCGGTACCCGCCGAACCCGGCGAGCTTGGACGGGAAGCACAGCGAGGCGGCGATGCCGTTGACATCCATGTCGCGGACCCGCTCGTGGATGTCCCAGCAGCCCTGCCGCATCTGGTCGAAGCGCTGCGGGTCGAAGCCCGCGTTGGTGATGTCGAATCCAACGGTCGCGTGCACGCTCATGTTGGGCAGCAGCTCACCGTCGTACAGCCACGCCTGCTCCCCGTCGGCGTCCTCGACGATCCGGGGCGCCCGGTCCTTGAGGGCGGCGGGGATGCGCCCCTCGAACGTGGTCGGGGGCTCGACGACATGGTCGTCCACCGAGATCACGGTGTAGTGCACCTTCCGCGGTTCCGGCTCGGGCAGCCGGCGCGGGACGTTCTGGGTTCGGGTTGCTCCGTCGGTAGGCGTCATGCCGTGTCTCCTCAGCCCTGCCAGTAGATGACCTTTTTCCGGAGCCAGGTGATGAGCATGTGAACGGCCATGCCCAAGGTGGCGAAGATGATGAGCAGCGCGAAGATGTCCTCCGTGCGCAGCTGGGCCGAGAACTGCTGGATGAGGAACCCGAGCCCCTGCCTCGAACCGAGGAACTCCCCGGTCACCGCGCCGAGGATCGCGAAGACGAGCGCCAGCTCCAGGCCCGCGAAGATGTAGGGCATCGCGGTGGGGAGCCGGAGTTTGACGAAGGTCTGCAGCCGCGAGGACCGAAGCGAGCGCATCAACTCCTCGGACTCCACGTCCAGCGCGGTCAGGCCGACGTAGGCGTTCACCATGACCGGGAAGAAGGCGAGGATCCCGGCGATGATGATCTTCGGCTGGGCGTCGAAGCCGAACCAGATCGTGAGCATCGGGACCAGCGCGATCTTGGGGAACGTCTGGAACGCGACGATGTACGGGTGCAGCACGCGCTCGACGATGGATGACGCCGCGAGCAGGCCACCGACCAGCACACCGAGGATCGTCCCGGCGGCGAACCCGGTCAGCGAATTGCGCACGGTGTAGAGCAGATGGTCGGTGTACCGACCTTCCTGGATGTTGCGCACCAGCGCCTGGATCACGTCGACGGGCGGCGGCAGCACGAATCTGGACACCTCGAACCACTTCACGACGAGGTGCCAGACGGCCAGCACGAGCACCAGCACCGCCGGCGAGAGCAGCAGCTCCGGCCGCCGGCGCAGCAGGCTCGCCTTCTCGACGGGCCGGTCCATCAGGGCGTCGGCAGCACTACGGGCCGCCGAGCCCTCCTGCCCTGCCCGATCGGACACGGTCTGCGGAGTAAGACTCACCGCTCTCCCCCTCTGGTGCGCGGTCCGCGTCTCCACGGTCCTGATCGATCGGGACATCCGCATTGTGGAAGCGGTTTTCACGCTATCAACCTGGTCTTGCATGGTCAATAAACGGTTAATTCGAGTGAACAAAACCCGTCAACGATCGGCTGGGCCGCGACGGGCCTCTTGGGTTGGTCCCCACAGGTCGGCGGCCGCCGCGACCACGTCGTCGGCGGCATAGCCGTCGCTCAGCCGCTGCGCGAAGCGCGACTCGGCGAGCGTCGCCGCGAGGGCCTGGGGCGTCCACCGGCCATCCGGGGCGTCGGCTGTCGCCGCCAGGACCGGCGGTGCCAGCACCCCGACCCGGGGGCCGTAGCAGATGAAGACGTTCCCGCTGACCGATGCGGCCGCGTCCGAGGCGAGATACACCACCAGCGGCGCGACATGCTCGGACGAGAGCCGCCTGGCATCCTCGGGCCGGTCCGCGAAGATCGGCGAGGTCATGGCGGTCGCCGCCCGTGGGCAGATCGCGTTGACCCTGACCCCGTACGCCGCGCACCCCTTCGCCGTGGACACGGTCAGCGCCACGATTCCGGCCTTCGCCGCCGCGTAGTTGGGCTGACCGGCCGGCGCGTTGAGAAACGCCTCGGAGGCCGTGTTGACGATCGAGGCGCTGACGGCCCGCCCGGCCTTCGCCTCGGCCCGCCAGTACGCGGTGGCCCACCGGGTCGTGCAGAAGTGCCCCCGCAGGTGCACCCGCAGCACGTCGTCCCATTCCCGCTCGGACATCGTGAAGACCATCCGGTCCCGCACGATCCCGGCGTTGTTCACCAGCACGTCCAACCGGCCGAACACCCGCACCGCGGTGTCGACCAGCGCGCCGGCCTGTGCCAGGTCGGCGACGTCCCCGTGATCGGCGACCGCCTCGCCGCCGGCCGACACGATCTCGTCGACGACCTCGCCGGCGGCGGCGTCCACGTCGTTCACGACCACGCTCGCCCCCGCCGCGCCGAGCGCGAGCGCCTCGGCCCGGCCCAGCCCGCGGCCGGCCCCGGTCACGATCGCCACCCGCCCGGAGAGATCCACCGTGGTCACGAGTCGCCCCCGTACCCCGATCCAGCCAGATCGAGCGCGACGGCTCGGCCGTGCCGCTCGAAGAGCATGTTCCACTCGTCGCGCGCGGACGCGTCGAAGCGGTGGAATCCGGCGGCGGCCCGGGAACGCCACCACACCGGGTCGTCCACCTCCCAGCGCTCGGCGACGAGCACGCGTTTGCGGACCTTGTTCGTCGCCGTCATGGGAAGCTCGCGGGTGAGCCGGACAAAGCGCGGAATGCCCTTGGGCCCCAGGTCGGGCTGCTCGCGCAGCCACCGCTCGAACGCGGCGGGATCGAACGGCCGGTCGGCTCGCCAGTGCAGGGCCACCATGAGCTGGTCGCCCGCGGCGGGGTCCGGTACCGGATAGACGGCGAGGTTGACCACGTCCGGGTGACGCTGCAACACCAGTTCGATCCCGGCCAGCGCCATGTTCTCCCCGTCCACGCGGGCCCAGTCGCCGCGTCGCCCGGCGAAGTAGAAACGGCCCTGCTCGTCGCGGAAGGCCAGGTCCCCGGTCCAGTACCACCCGTTGCGGGTCCGTTCCCGCTCGGCCTCGGGATCGTCGTAGTAGCCCTCGAACGAGCCGAGACCGCCGGTGTTGACCAGCTCCCCGATGCACTCGTCGGCGTTGCGGATCCGCCCGTTCTCGATCCGGACCGGCGGGCATTCGCGCCCGGTGGCCGGGTCCACCACCCGCTCCCCGCCGCTGCCTCGTCCCATGGCGCCCGGCGGGTCAGCCGGGTCACGGGCGAGGGTCAGCCCACCCTCCGTCTGCCCATAGTGGTCGAAGACCAGGCAGTCGAACCTGCGTCCGAAGGCGACGATGTCGCGCGCGGCCGCTTCGTTGCCGAAGACCGCCCGCAGCGTGCTGGCGGCATCGTCCGGGCGCTCGGGCTGGGCGAGGACGTAGCTCAACGGCTTGCCCACGTAGTTGGCGTAGGTCGCCCCGAATTTGCGCACGTCGGCCAGGAAGCCGGACGCGGAGAACGACCGGCGCAGCGCCAGCGCGGCACCGGCGACGAGCGCGGGGGCGAAGCCGGCGATGATCGCGTTCGAGTGGAACAGCGGCATGCAGATGTACGCGGTGTCCTCGGGGCCCAGCGACACCCGATCGGCGACCTTCTTCCCCCGCCGGACGATGGCCCCCTGCGAACAGCGCACCGCCTTCGGTTCGCCGCTGGTGCCGGAGGTGAACAGGAGAAGGTACAGCGAGTCGGGGCCGACCCGCGGCGCGGACCCGGCCGGGTGGTCCGGGATGTCGATCCGAGTGGCATCCAGAACCGGTACGCCGAGGTCGATCCCGTCCAGCCGCGGCCGCAGCGCGGGCTCGGTAACCACGACCTGGCAGTCCGCGCGGCGGGTGTCGCGGGCCAGCCCCGCGGGCGAGCGGGTCGCGTTGAGACCGACGACCGTCGCGCCGCACAGGGCCGCCCCGCAGAGCAGGAAGATGTGCTCAGGCGTCGTGTCGAGCAGGGTACCGATGTGGAACGGTCCCGGCCGGCGGCGGGACATCAGCAGATCGGCCCACCGGTGGGCCTGTGTCACCACCTCGTCCCAGGTCCAAGTCCGATCCTCGAAGAGCAGCCCGGTCCGGTGGTCGCCGGCCCTGGCGAGAACGAGATCGCGAACCGTCGGCCCGTCGCCGGTCATGCGCCCTCCGCTTCGCTCCGGATCGGTCATGACCGTTCCTTGGGCAGGCCGAGCAGGCGCTCACCAATGACGTTGCGCATGACCTCGCTGGTCCCTCCTCCGATGCTGAGCCCCCGGGTATCCAGGAACGCGTGCCGCCAATGCCGCGCGTCGGCCCCGTCGGCAAGGGCACCGCGTCCAAGCAGTTCCAGCCCGAACGCGGCCACCTCCTGCCGGTGCTCGACGCTGATGAGCTTGCGCACCGTTGGGTCCGGGCCCGCCGACCCCTCCGGCTGCGGGTGCGCCGCACGAAGCCCGAGCGCCCGGACCGCGTACTCGGCCGCCGCGAGCCGGCCCAGCCGCCCCAGCACGGTGGCGTCGGGGTGCACCGAGCGCGCCGTGGCGAGTATCCGGTCGAAGCCGCCGCCGGAGAACGCCATGGTGCTCATCGCGGTCCGTTCCGCCGCCAGAGCGAGGCGCACCAGCCGCCACCCGTCGTCGACCTCGCCGAGCACCATCGCGTCGGGCACGAACACGTCATCGAGAAACACCTCGTTGAACCGTGTCTCGCCGGTGATCTGCCGCAGCGGACGCACGTCGACGCCGGGGGTGCTCATGGCAACCGCGAAACAGGTGATCCCACGATGGCGCGGGCCGCCGCCGGTCCTGGCCAGGCAGAGTCCCCAGTCGGCCTCATGCGCGCGGGATGTCCACACCTTCTGGCCGCTCAGGCGCCATCCACCCGCGACCCGGACCGCCCGCGTCGCCAGGCCCGCCAGGTCCGAGCCTGCCCCGGGCTCGCTGAACAGCTGGCACCAGCGCTGCTCGCCGGAGAGGATCGCCGCGATCATGCGTTCGCGCTGCGGGCAGAGCGTGCCGTCGAGCAGTACCGGGAGCACCCAACGGGCGATGCCGAGGTCGGGCGGTTCGATGCCGTACGCCCGGGATGCGGTGAGGATCTCGGCCGCTTCGCGTGGCCCGGCGCCGCGGCCCCACGGCGGTGCGAGTCCCGGGACGATGAGCCCCTCGGCGGCGAGCGCCGCCCGGCGCTGCTCTGGGGCCACCGCCGCACACCGGCGTACCGCGGCCAACGCCTCGGTCTCGCCCTCCCCGCCGTCGCCCACCATAGGGACCGGCTCGGGCAGCCCACCGTTGAGGCAGCGCCGACCGAGCTCGACGGCCTCCGCCGGCCCGGCGGCCAACCGCTGGTTCACGACCGCCCGCCGCAGGTGCAGGTGCACGTCGTGTTCCCAGGTGAAGCCGAGACCGCCCAGGATCTGCAGGCATGATCCGGCACCGGCGACCGCCAGGTCCGGCGCGAGGACGGCGGCGGCCGCCACCGCCACGCCACGGCGCGGATCGTGCCAGCTCCGCGCCGCCTCCCAGACCAGGGCCTGGACCGTCTCCCGGCGCACGAGGAGATCGGCGCACCGATGCTTCACGGACTGGAAGGCCCCGATCGGCCGCCCGAACTGCTCGCGGCTCACCGCGTGGGCCGCCGCGGTCCGGGTACACCAGTCCAGGGTCCCGGCCGCCTCGGCGGCACAGAGCAGGCCGAGTGCGTGGGCAATGGACGTGGAGAGCCCCACCGGCAGCAGGCGGTCACGACCCTGGCCGGCGTCGACGGTGCCGCTCGCCATCGGCCGGGCGCCATCGAATGCCGGCTCGGGGCGAGTGACGACCTCCCCGCGCCGCAGCAGCAGCCACCGCTCCCGATCCGCCAGCGCGCGGACGAGGAGCAACTCGGCGTCGGCCGGACCGACCAGCAGCGGCAGGTCGCCCCGCACGCGCAGGCCGCCGTCGGGGGTCGCGGTGAGTCGCGGTGCGCCGTCCACCGCGACGGCCACCCGGGCCCGCCCCGAGCCGATCTCCTCGCACAACGAGGCCGCCAGTGGATGATCCAGGTGATCGGCGAGGGCGAGGGTGGCGAGCAGCCCGGCGAAGTAGGAACCGGTGGTGAGCTCGGCGGCGAGTCGCTCGACGACGATGATCAGGTCGAGCGGGTCACCGCCGCCGCCGATCGGCTCCGGCAGGTGCGCGGCCAGCAACCCGAGCTCGGCGAGGCCGCGAACGGGATCTGGCGCCGGCCCATCCGTCAGCGCGGCACGTGGAAGCCGCGGGCCCGCGTGCCGCCGCGTCCACCCGTCCAGCGCGCCGGCGAGCAGCTTCCGCTCCTCGGCGCGCGCGTCGTGCGGTGCGGCGGCGGACATTACAGCAGCTCGAGAATCGTACCGGTGGCGAGCGCACCGCCGGCGCACATGGTGATGAGGGCATACCTGCCGCCGCGGCGCTCCAGTTCGTGCAGAGCGCTGACGATGAGCCGGCTTCCGGTGCTGCCGACCGGATGGCCGAGGGCGATGGCACCGCCGTTGACGTTGAGCCGCTCCGGGTCGGCGCCGGTGGCGCGCAGCCACGACAGCGGCACGGCCGCGAAGGCCTCGTTCACCTCGAAGATGTCGATGTCGGAGAGGCTCAGGCCCGCCTTGTCGAGCACCGCCGCGGTCGCCTCGACCGGACCGTCGAGCAGGAAGTACGGGTCCGTTCCGACCAGGACATGGGCGAGCAAGCGGGCCCTGGGCCGCAGATCGCGTGCTTCGGCCGCCGCCCGGTCCATCCACAGCACGGCGGCGGCCCCGTCGGACAGCTGCGACGACGTTCCCGCGGTGTGCCGGGCGTCCTCGGCCAGCGGGCGAAGTCCGGCCAGGGCCTCCCGGCTCGTCTCCCGCAGTCCCTCATCACGGGTGACGGGCGCGCCCCCGGCCGGGTCTGGTACGGGGATCACCTCCCGGTCGTACCGGCCTTCGTCCCACGCGCGGCGAGCCAGCCGCTGGGAGCGCAGCCCGAACGCGTCGAGATCCTCCCGGGTGAGCCCGCGGCGGTCGGCGATGCGCTCGGCGGCGCCGTACTGGGTCGGCATGTCCCAGGGCCAGCCGGGCGGGCGTGGCGTCTGCAGGCCGGCGGGCTTGTTGCTGTGCAGCGGGACGGTACTCATCGACTCGACGCCGCAGCCGATCCCTATTTCGATCATGCCGGCGGCGATGAGCGCCGACACCATCGCGTTCGCCTGCTGGCCCGACCCGCACGCGCAGTCGACCGTGACGGCGGCGACGTGCGCGGGCAGGCCGGCGCCGAGCCAGGCATTGCGAGTGACGTTGCTGCTCTGCTCGTTGGCCGTGGTGACACAGCCGCCGATCAGCTGCCCGACGTCACCGGGATCGACGCCTGCGCCGCTCAGTACTGCGCGCAGCGGCGCGGCCAGCAGGTCGGCCGGATGGACCCCGGCGAGCCCGGCTCCCCGCTTGCCGATCGGGGTCCGCAGCGCCTCAACAATGACCGGCTCGTTCATGTCGTTCCTGTTCCTCGAGTACCGCGGGGACGCCCGGTGGGCGGATCGGAGTTCTGCGGATCGGAGTTCTTTGTCACCGATCCGCCCGCCGGCTACCGCATCAGAAGGACGGTGCCTTGTAGGTACGGGCAAGTTCTTCGATCGGTTTCGGATCGAAGTCCTTGGCGACGTCGTTGAGCAGCGAGAGGTCACGCCAGGCGTCCAGCGTGATGTTGGCGGGGGCGAGGCCGGCGGCCTTCAGCGGCTCGATACCGCGGCTGAGCGCCTCATCGGACGTGAACCCCAGCGACGTCTGGGGATAGCCCGGGGGACGCGAGTTCTTCATCCGCTCCTCGACGATGGCGAGCGCCTTCTTGAACGCTTCCTGGTCGTTGTCGGCGGCGGGCTTGGATTCCGGGTACAGCTTGAGGGCGATCGCCGTGGCCTTGTCGGGCGCCGCGAGCGCGAACGTGTATCCCTTCAGCAGCGCGCGGAGGAACCGCTTCAGGACATCCGGCCGCTCCTGGAGCATCTTGGTCGTCGCGACGAGCGTCCCGGGCGGCAGCAGATCCTTGTCGAACTTGGTGTCGAGCCGGTGGGAGGGCAGGCCCGCGTTGGTGAAGGCGATGCCGTCGCTGTCGATGCCGCACCACGAGTCGATCTTCTTGGAGCGCAGTGCCTCCGCGACGGCCGCGAGCCCCGAGTTGATCGGTACCTGTTCGATCTGGTTCGCCGCGACGCCGTCGAGCCGAGCCGACTCCAGGCAGTAGATGGCCGTCCCCGTGCCGATCGAGGTCACGCCCATGCGTTTGCCCGCGAGGTCGGCCGGCGACTGCACGGGGCCGCTGTCGGGAACGTAGAGGCCGATGTTGGTGAAGGCGGTGAAGAACACCGACTTGGTAACCGGCTTCTTGCCCGCGAACACGACCTGGCTGAGCGTCGCCGGCACGCCGACGTCGAAGCGGCCCGTCTCCATCTGCGCCAGGGCGATCTCACTATTGGTCTGGCCGCTGGCCTGGATCGTCACGTCCAAGCACTCCTCGGCGAAGAAGCCGAGTTCCTGTGGCACCTGGGCATATCCGACGGAACCCAGCGTGACGCTCGCGGCGGCGAGAATGTAGTTGACCTTGTCGACGGACTTGCAGTTCGCCGTGCTGCCCGCGGTGCTGTCCGCACCGCCTTTTCCGCAGCCCATGGCGCCGCCGGCGACCAGCGCGAGGCAGATCAGTCCGCCTGCGGTACGTCGGCGCCACCCTCGAGTCACGGTCATAACGATCACCTCCTTACTCCACATAATGGATGTGGCCTTCACATTGCAGAAGCTATGGGCGTCATGACAGGGGTGTCAAGGCCCCACTTTCCCTATTGACAGATCTGCAGCCGGGCGAGCCCGCGAACATGGGCGCCGCGGTCGTTGCGGCCTTCGAAGCGCACGGTCACCGCCGTCCCGGCATCCGCGGCAGTGCACTCGACGACCTCGCCGGTGAGTCGCATGATGTCGCCCGGGTAGTTCGGCGCGCCGAGACGCAGGTCGATCCCGTGCACCACCGCCCGCGGGCCGGCCCAGTCCGTGAGGTAGCGACTCACCAGGCCCGCCGTCGTCATGATGTTCATGAAGACGTCCGGCGAGCCCGCTCGCACCGCCGCGTCGCGATCGTGGTGGCCGGGGTAGAAGTCACGCGAGGCGATCGCCCCGCAGACGATCAGCGTGGTGGTGACGTCCACGTCCAGCACCGGCAGTTCCTGTCCCGCCCGGGCGGGCGGCGTCCCCGTCACAACGCACCTCCCGGCCGGCTACGCGTGGCGAGGGACCGGCCCAACCCCGCCAGGTGCTCGGCCGCCACCCCGAGGGTGAACTCGAGCGTCTTGAACCTGAAGAAGTACCGATGCAGCTGGTAGTCGAGATCGATGCCCACCCCGCCGTGCAGGTGGTGGGCCGCGGAGATGATCCGGTGGCCGCCCTCGGCGGCCCAGAACCGCGCCACGGACACCGCGTCCCGGGCGTCCTCCCCCTGGTCCAGCAGGTTGGCGGCCTTCCACATGGTCCAGGTCATGGCCTGCAGATCGATGAATCCGTCAGCCACCCGGTTGGCGACCGCCTGGAAGGAACCCAGTGGGCGGCCGAACTGCCGCCGCCGGGTGGTGTAGTCGGCGGTGAGCCGCAGCGCCGCCTTGGCCAGACCGCAGATCTCGGCGGTGCTCAGCACGAGGTGATGCAGCCGGGCCCGCTCGAGCAGCGCGATGCCGGCCTCGCCGGCGAACACGTCCCCGTCCCGCAGCAGCGGCCCCTCCACCGCGACCCGGGCGCAGACGTCCACGCCACTGGTTTCCACCCGCTCCACGACCACCCCCGGCAGCCTCGGCTGGAGCAGGACCGCGAACCGGGCACCATGCGGATCGGCCGCGGCGACGAGCAGACGGTCGGCGATCGTGGCGTAGGGCACCACCGGCAGGGTTCCGTGCGCTGTCCAGCCGCCCTCGACGGGCTTGAGCGCGATGGGTCGCATGGCCTCCTCCGCGCCCGCGACCGACGGGATCACCAGTGCCCGTCCCGCCGCGATCTCGGCGAGGAGCCGGTCGGGCCGCAGCGCCGCGGGCAGGCCGGCCAGCGCCAGGGCGGCGGCGAGCACCCCCGGCAACGGCGCCGGGGCGACGCAGCGGCCGGCCTCCCACGCGACCAGGCCCGCTTCCACCACGCCGCGCCCGGCCCCGCCCACGTCCTCAGGCAACGCGATCCCGAGCAGCCCCGCGCCGGCGAGTACCCGCCACAGCTCCTCGTCCCAGTCGGATCCCGACGTCTGCCGCGCGGCCAGCCGCTCGGGCGTGACGAGGTCACTGAACACCTGCCGGGCCAGCTGCGCCACCGCGGTCTGGTCCTCGTCGAACGAAAAGTCCATCACTCTCCCCGCTCACGCGGCCGGAACCGCAGCGTCACGAAGTCGACCGAGCCGACCAACTCATCCGCGTCGTCGGTGTAGCGCATCTCGGTGGTGATGAAGTAGCCCTCACCGAGCGCCGTCGACTTCCGTGGCGAGATCGACCGGATCGTTGCCTGATAGTGCACCCGTTCTCCGACCGTGAGATACCGGGCGATGCTCAGCGTGCAGCCGGTCGCCACCACGGAGGTGTAGCCGGCGTCCGCGAGCTCCGCGACCAGTTCCTCTTCAGCGTTGCCCGACTGCTCCGGAGTGGGGCACCGCCGGTCGTGGTGGGTCCAGGACTGGAGCATGGCCGGCGGAGCGACCGTCTGCCCGAACGGTCCCGTGCGGGCCCAGTCCGGATCGGTGTAGGCGGGGTTCCAGTCGCCCATCGCCTGGCACCAATGACGGATCATCGGTTCGTTGACGGCATCCGCGGCGACCCGGGGCGACCCGCTGGTCCGGCCGACGAAGGTCAGCAGGCGGGTGTGCAGCTCGTCCACCGCCGGCCCGCCGGAGACCTCCGGCCCGCGATTCGGCGCCGTCATGCCCGCACCGCCGAGTGCAGACGCCGATCGACCCGGGGCATCCCGAGGCCGGCCCTGGCCACGATCTCGCGCTGCACCTCGTTCGTCCCGCCCCCGAACGTGTTGATCACGGCGCGGCGGTAGGCGAACTCCAGCGCCCCCCAGGGCGAGTGTCCACGATTCGTGTCCGCGAGCAAGCTCTCCGGGCCCACCACCTCCATGAGCAGCCGGTAGACCCGCAGCACCGTCTCGGTGCCGAACACCTTCACCGCGGAGGCGTCCGCCGGGTCCACCTCGTCCCGGCCGACCTCCCACGCCATACGGCAGTTGAGCAGGTGCATCGCCTCGACGAGAGCGTGACTGCGGGCCAGGTTCTGCTGTACCCACGGAATGTCGATGACGAGGACACCGTCCCGTTCCGTGGTGCCCGCCCACGCCACGACCTCCTCGTGCAGCCGGACGGCCAGGCCGCCGAACCCCGCCATCGCGACGCGCTCGTGATTGAGCTGGGTCTGCATCAGCCGCCAGCCGTCGCCCTCCTCGCCCACCAGCCCGTCGCGCGGCACGCGCACGTCCTGATAGTGGGTGATGTAGGTGTCATAGGAGGCGAGGGTGCGGATGGGGGCCGCGCTGTAGCCGGGCGACGCGGTGCCGACGATGAACACCGAGATGCCCCGATGGTCCTGGGTATCGGGTTCGGTACGCGCCGCCAGCCAGATGTAGTCGGCCGTGGCACCCCGGCTCGTGAAGACCTTGGTGCCGTTCACCACGTACTCGTCCCCGTCGCGGACCGCCCGGGTGCGCAGCGACGCCAGGTCGGTACCTGCCTCGGGCTCGGTGTAACCGATCGCGAAGTCGATCTCGCCGCGCAGAATCGCCGGCAGGAACCGCTCCTTCTGCTCGGGGGTGCCGTAGTCCATCAGGGTGGGCCCGACCGTGTTCAGCGAGATCATCGGTATCGGTGCGCCGGCTCGCTGCGCCTCGTCATAGAAGATGAACTGATCCATCGCGGGACGCCCCTGGCCGCCGTACTCCACCGGCCAGCCGAGGCCGAGCCAGCCGTCCGAGCCGAGGCGGCGAATCCAGGCGCGGTAACGCGGCCCGTGATCTTCCCATCGCAGGTCGGAGAACTCCCCCTCCAGATGAGTCCGGAAGTACCGGGAGAGTTCGGCACGCAGCTTTCGCTGCTCATCGGTGTACGTCAGGCGCATGTGGACCGGCTTTCGATGAACGGCCTATCGTTGTGGAAGTTAACTCCGTATTGTGGAAGTAGCTTAGGAAGCCGTGACCCAGCCGTCAACCACGCCGCAGAGGAGAACGCATGCACCGCACCTTCGACGAGTACCGCACCGCGTACCGTCACCTGACCATGCAGCGCCGCGACGGCGTGCTCGAGGTGCGCCTGCACACCGGCGACGGTCCGCTGGTCTGGGGCGCCGGGCCGCACAGCGAGCTCGGCTGGGCGTTCCGGGAGATCGGCGGCGACCCCGGCAACCGGGTGGTGATCCTCACCGGGACCGGCACCGAGTTCATCGCCCGGCTCGACGACAGCTGGGTGGGGCCGATGACGCCGCAGAAGTGGGAGCGCATCTACACCAACGGCAAACGCCTGCTCGCGGCGCTGCTCGACATCGAGGTCCCGGTGATCGCGGCGGTGAACGGCAAGGCGACCGTCCACGCCGAACTCGCCGTACTGTCGGACATCGTGCTCGCCACGCCGGAGACGGTGTTCGCCGACGCGCCGCACTTCCGCTTCGGCACCGTGCCCGGGGACGGCGTGCACGCCGTCTGGTCGACGCTGCTGGGCATCAACCGCGCTCGCTACTTCCTGCTCACCGGACAGCGGCTCACCTCGCGCGAGGCGAAGGATCTGGGCGTGGTCAACGAGGTCGTCCCCGCCGGGGAGCTCCTTCCCCGCGCCCGCGCGATCGCCGAGGACCTCTGCCGGCAGGACGACATCACGCTGCGCTACACCCGGGAGGTGATGACCGAGCCGTTGCGGCGGCTCCTCGCCGAGCGGATCGGTCACGGCCTCGCCCTGGAAGGTCTCGGCGCCGCCGCCACCTGGCCCGCGGGCTGACGCCTCACGCGGCATCCGGGTCGTGGTCCCCGACGTAGAGGGCGGGCGGCGGACGGTCCGGGTCCTCCCGGTAGACCCAGTGCTGCTCGCAGCCGTCGTCGCCCTTCCACCGGCACCTGTGGACCTCGACCCGGAGCAGGTTCTCGTCGGCCGCCCGGTACCCCTCGAAGCACCCGGACTCGAACGCCCCCGTGTAGCGGGCGTTCTCCGGGTGATCCTCGCTGTAGTAGACGCACTCACGGCGCCGGACCACACAGCGGCCCTCGTCGTGCTCGGCGTAGAGCGCCGCCGCGTGCTTGGGTCCGCGGATGCTGTGCACCAGGTCCTGGTACAGCGCCATCATCCGGGCGCTGCCCGCACCATCCTCGATGCCGTGGGCCCGCAACAGCATCGCGTACCCGCGACCGCCGTACCGGCGGCCGATCTCATGCGCGATCTCGGTGGCCTTCTCGACCCCGACGACCTCCTCGGCGATGCTGTAGAACGTCTGGAAATTGTTCTCGATCTGCCGGCTCATGCTGTAGACGAGATGGTCCACGGTGAGCTCCTCGATCGGGATCTCGTACCGGTCCATCCGCTCCCGCTCCTGCGCCGTCAGCCGCCGCCCCGGGTAGAACAGCAGCGGATCGTTCGCGTACGGCTCCTGCATCCTGCGATCTCCTTCCGACCTCAGACATGGCGTTCCCGCCCCTGCCAGTACGGCTCCCGCAGCACCCTCTTGGCGATCTTCCCTGTCGATCCGCGCGGAAGCGCGTCGGCGAACTCGATCGAGCGGGGCTTCTTGTATCCGGCCAACGTGGTGGCGCAGTGCTCGACCAGTTCCCGCTCCGAGGGCGTGGCCCCCGGCCGCCGGACCACGATGGCCTTGACCGCTTCACCCCAGTGGTCGTCGGGTACCCCGATGACCGCGACCTCGGCAACGCCGGGGTGTCGCGCGAGAGCGGCTTCCACCTCGGCCGGGTACACGTTGTACCCGCCGCTGATAATCAGCTCCCGCATCCTGTCCACAATGGACATATAGCCGTCACCGCCTCGCCGCGCCACGTCGCCGGTGCGGTACCAGCCGTCCCGGAAGACCTCCCGGTCGGCGTCGGGCCGCCCCCAGTAGCCGGCCATCACGTTCGGACCCCGGACCCAGAGTTCACCGGCCTGGCCGTCCGGCACGTCCGCCCCGTCCGGGCCGGCGAGCCGCACCTGAACGGTCGCCACCTCGCGGCCCGCGGTTCCCAGCCGCGCGCCGTCCGGGACACCGTTCAGGACGTGGTCCCGCGGCGGCAGCACCAGCACCGGATGCGGCGCCTCGCACGACCCGTAGACCTGGACGAAACGCGGCCCGAACACCTCGATCGCCTCCCCCAGCGTGGCGGGGGCGATCGGGGAGCCGCCGTAGGTGATCGCCCGCAGCGACTCCGGGCTCGGCCCGCCCCGCCGGGCCACGTCGGTGAGTGCCGCCACCATCGTGGGGACGAGGAAGCTGTGCGTCGCATGCTCCCGGACCACGAGCGCCAGGAACCGCTCCGGGTCCCAGGAGCGCACCGGGAGGTTACGGCTGCCACGCAGGAAGTGGGCGAGCACCTTCGATCCGCTGCCGTGCGCCATCGATCCCACGTGGACCATCCCGTCGCCGGGCCGCGGGTCGATCTCGTCCGCGAGCATGTTCACGGTCGCCGCCAGCCGGCTGCGGTTCGTCGCGGTGGCACCCTTCGGGCGTCCCGTCGTGCCGGAGGTGTAGAGCAGAAAGCTCGGCGCGTCGGGCGCGAGCGCCACGCCCGCAGGCCCGTCCACGGCCCCGGCGAGCGCCTCGTCGTAGTCGAGGCCGAGGCGGCCGGCGCCGAGCCGGATGAGGTGGCGCAGCCGCGGGCAGAGCGCCCGCAGTTCGGCCACGGACTCCTCCTCGGCCGCGTCGAAGACCAGGGTGTCGGCGCCGGAATCGGCGAGGACGAAGGCCCGCTCGTCGAGCGTCAGGCGGGTGTTGACCGGGACCCGCACCCGGCCCGCCTTGGCGATGCCGAAGTCGATCTCGACCGACTCGAGCCGGTTCGCCAGCAGCATCGCGACCCGTCCACCGGTCGCGCCGCCCAGGCCCAACAGCAGATTCGCCAGCCGGTTGGAGCGCCGCTCGACATCGGCGAACGTGGCCGTACGCTCGCCGTCGACCACGGCGGGCCGTTTGCCGAACCACGCCGCGGCGCGGGCGACCAGAGCATCGATCGTTACCATGTCGGACTCCCTGCACTAGCTGTGGACTAGACTTCCACAATATGACAACATCGGGAAGTGCCTGATGACCGATTGGCCGAGGCGGTCGCTCGGTGGCGGGATGACCACGGTGATCGCCTCACCGGGCCAGACGACCGGACCGCCTCCGGGTTGCCCGTCGCGCCCCTATACACCCCGCTCGACGTCGCCGACGGGCCGGACGAGCACCTGACCCAGCGTGGGCTCCCCGGCGAGTACCCGTTCACCCGTGGCATCCGGCCGGGGATGTACCGCGAGGGCCTGTGGGTCATGGGCCAGTACTCCGGGCGGGCCTCACCGGCCGAGACGAACCTGCGGATCCGCAGCCTGCTCGCCGGCGGGCAGCAGGGCTTCTCCATCGCCCTCGACCTGCCGACCCAGAACGGGCTGGACTCCGACCACCCGCTCTCCGCCGGCGAGGTCGGCAAGGTGGGAGTGCCGATCGACACCCTCCGGGACGTGGAGGACCTGCTCGACGGCATCCCGCTCGACCAGGTGTCCCAGATCCGGACCACCGCGAACGCCATCGGCCCGATCGCCGTCGCGCTCCTCGTGGCGGGCGCGGAGGCCCACGGCTACCGGCCGTCGGACTTCAAGGTGATGCTGCAGAACGACGTGCTCAAGGAGTACCTGGCCCGCGGCACGTACATCTTCCCGCCCCGCCGGGCGCTGGAGTTCACCGTCGACGTGATCGAGTACTGCGCCAGGGAGCTGCCGCACTGGGAACCGATCGAATTCTGCGGTTACCACATCCGCGACGCCGGCGGTTCGGCTGTGCACGAACTCGCGATCGCCTTCGCCAACGGGATCGAGTACCTCGACGCGGCCCTGCGCCGCGGCCTGCGGCTGGAGGACTTCGCGCACAACGTGTATCTCTTCCTCGCCGCACACATCGACCTGCTCGAGGAGGTCGCGAAGTTCCGGACGGCGCGGCGGATGTGGGCGCGGCTCATGCGGGACCGTTACCGGGTCACCGACGAGCGCGCATGCGCGGCGAACATCTTCGTGTACACCCTCGGCAGCCTGCAGACCGCGCAGGAACCGTTGAACAACATCGTGCGGATCGCCTACCAGGCCCTCGCGGCGGCACTGGGCGGGGTGCAGACGCTCGCCACGTCCTCCTACGACGAAGCCCTCCAACTGCCCGGGGAGCAGGCCGTCCGGGTCGCGCTGCGCACCCAGCAGATCCTCGCCCACGAGACCGGGGTCACCCGGACGGCGGACCCGCTCGGCGGCTCGTACGCCGTCGAAGCGATGACCGACCGGCTCGAACAGGCCGTCGCCGCGGAGCTGGACCGCATCCGGGACAGGGGCGGAGCCCTGGCCGCGCTGGAGTCGGGCTGGCTGCGCGACACGCTCGACGACGAGGCGTACCGCCAGCAGATGGAGATCGAGGAGCGCCGTCGAACGGTCGTCGGCGTGAACCGCTTCACCACCGATCAGCCGCCCGCGTTCGGCGAGTTCGGCGGCGGCCCGGGCGGCGACACCGAAGCCGAGCAGCGCGAGCGGCTCGCGAAGGTCAAGCGCGACCGGTCCCCGGGCGCCGTCGCCGACAGCCTCGCCGAGGTCGCGGCGGCCGCACGGCGCGGCGACAACACGATCCCGTCGATCCTCGTCGCCGTCCGCGAGTACGCCACGGTCGGCGAGATCTGCGCGGCGCTGGCATCGGTATGGGGACGCGCCTCCACGCGCTGATCACCTGACGTCTGACGGGAGTTCGAGGTGCCGATCGACAGCACGGTCGTCGGGCGGGAGGGACCGGCCCGGACCCACCGCTGGTCCGCCGCGGACACGCTGCTCTACGCGGTCGCGGTCGGCGCGGGCATGGACGACCCCACCCGGGAACTCGCCTTCACCACCGAGAACACCGCCGGGGTCCGGCAGCGGGTGCTGCCCAGCTTCGGCGTGCTGCTCACCCATGCGCCGCTCCCCCGGCTGGGTAGCTACGACCCGGCCGGACTGGTGCATGCCGAGCAGTCCTTCACGCTGTCCCGGCCGATCCCGGCCGAAGGCACGGCGCGGGCCAGGACGCGGGTGACCGGTGTGTACGACAAGGGCTCCGGCGCGCTCGTCGTCACCGAGTCCACCGCCACCTGCCCCGATGGCGAGGTCCTCGTCACCGCCCGCAGCGCGGTCTTCATCCGTGGCGAAGGCGGTTTCGGTGGCGAACGCGGCCCGCGGGACACCTGGCGGCTGCCGGACCGCGCGCCCGACCGTGCGGTCACCTACCCGACCCGTCCCGAGCAAGCGCTGCTGTACCGGCTCAGCGGCGACCGTAACCCGCTGCACTCCGACCCGCGGTTCGCCGCCCGAGCCGGGTTCGACCGTCCGATCCTGCACGGCCTGTGCACGTACGGCGTGACCGGACGGGCCCTGCTGCACGAGCTCGCCGGCTCCGATCCGGCTCGCCTGCGCGGCATGTCCGGCCGCTTCACCGCCACCGTGTTCCCCGGGCAGAGCCTGACGGTGGAAATGTGGGCACAGCAGGACACGGCGCTCTTCCGTACGCGCACAGACGACGGGACCATCGTGATCGACCGTGGCCGGGCGTGGGTCGAGTGAACGGGCATGTGAGGAGGCGAACGTGGATCTGATCAGCCTCCGGCACATCGCCGAGCGCGGCGTGACCTTCGAGCTCGACGAGCGGGGGTTCCCGATCCGCCCGCTGGTCGTGGTCGACCTCGACGATGCCGACTGGCGCGCCGCGCGGGACGCGGCCGCAGCGCTGGACGGGCGCAACCCCGTGCTGGTGGGCGTGGCGACCTCGGCGCTACCGGCTGCCTCCGCGCCCCTGCTCGAGCGGATGACCTGCACGCTCGCCCCGGACGGCCCGGGCCGGTACTGCGCGGGTGGCATCGAGGATCTGGGCAGCATCGCGGAGACGGTCGGCGCGGCGCCGCACGCCGCCGTGGCCCTCGCCGAGCTGCTCGAGGTCAGCGCCCGATGCTCTGTCGCCGACGGCCTGCTGCTGGAGTCGTTCGCCTACTCGATGCTGCTGGCCGGGCCGGAGTTCACCGCCTGGCGCGAGGGCACCCCGCGGCGCGACGTCGGCGACAGCGACGATCCGGTCGTGCTCGATCGGTCCGGGGACACCCTGACGATCACCCTGAACCGTCCGGATCGGCACAACGCGTTCGGCCGCGCCATTCGCGACGGCCTGCTGCGAGGCCTCGACGTCGCACGACAGGACCCGTCCGTCCGGGAGGTGATCGTCCGCGGGGCGGGACGGTCGTTCTGCAGCGGGGGCGACCTGGACGAGTTCGGCACCGCGCCGAACGTGTCGGCGGCGCATCTCGTTCGCCTGCACCACAGCGCCGGCCACGCCGTACACCAGGTGCGTGACCGCGCTCGTTTCGTCGTGCACGGCGCCTGCATCGGCGCCGGCGTCGAGATACCCTCTTTCGCCGGGTCCGTGGCGGCCCGGGACGACGCCTACTTCCAGCTGCCCGAGCTGCGCATGGGGCTGATTCCCGGCGCCGGTGGCACGGTCAGCGTCACGCGACGGATCGGACGCTGGCGGACGGCCTACATGGCATTGACCAACCGGCGGGTCGACGTTTCGACGGCGCTGCGGTGGGGTCTGGTGGACAGCCGTGCCTGAGCCCGATCCGGTGGCGGAGGCGGTGAACCTCCTGTTCCGCGACGTGGAGGTCGACGGCGACCGGGTCGACGTCCGGGTGCGGGGAACCCGTGTCGTCGATGTCGGAGCCGGCCGGAGGGCCGACCACGGGGAGGCGGTCACCGTCGTCGAAGGCCGTGGCGGGGTTCTGCTGCCCGGTCTGCACGACCACCACGTGCACCTGCTCGCGCTCGCGGCCGCCCACGACTCCGTCGACTGCGGCCCCGCCGTCCGCGACAGGTCCCGCCTCGCCGCTGAACTGCGCAAGGCCAGGGGAACCTGGGTGCGGGGCACCGGCTACCACGAGTCCGTGGCCGGAGACCTCGACCGGCACGCACTCGATGCGCTCATGCCCGACCGCCCGGTGCGCATCCAGCACCGCGGCGGCGCGCTCTGGATGCTGAACTCGGCGGCGATCGCGCTGGTGTCGCACGTGCTCGACGACTCCGCCGACGTCGAACGAGATGCGCGTGGCGAGCCGACCGGGCGGCTCTGGAGGTACGACTCGCGCCTGCGGCCCGCCCTTCCGCCGCCGGACCTCGACCTGGCCCGGCTCGGCCGGGAGCTCGCGGAGCATGGCATCACGAGCGTCACCGACGCCACGCCCGACGTGGACGCGGGAGCGGTATCACTGCTCGCCGCGGCGCACGCCGGAGGCGACCTCCCACAACGCATCACGCTGCTGGGCGCGCCCACCGGCACCGCGCTGCCGGCCGGGCTCACGGCCGGGCCACGCAAGCTGCTGCTGCGCGACCACGCCCTGCCGACCTTCGACCGGCTGCGCGACATGATCGCCGAGACCCACCGGACCGGACGAGCGGTCGCGGTGCACTGCGTGACCAGTGAGTCGCTGACCCTGACCCTTGCCGCGGTCGAGGACGTCGGCGCCATCCCCGGTGACCGCATCGAGCACGCCTCGGTCGTTCCACCGGGCCTCGCGTCCTGGATCGCCGGCCTCGAGGTCGCGGTCGTCACGCAACCGGACTTCCTGCGCACCCGCGGCGACGACTACCTGCGCGAGGTCGACATCGCCGAGCGGCCATTCCTCTACCCGTACCGTTCGCTGGTCACGTCCGGTGTGCGGGTCGCGGCCTCCAGCGACGCCCCGTATGGCGAGCTCGACCCGTGGCAGGTGATCCGGACGGCCGGTCGGCGGACCAGCACGCGGGGGCGAGTGATCGGCCCGGAGGAGTCGGTCACGACGGCTGCCGCCCTCGCCGGCTATCTGTCCTTCCCGCGTGACCCGGGCGGTCGCGCCAGGCGGGTTCGCCCCGGAGTCCACGCCGACCTGTGCCTGCTGCACGTTCCGCTGGCAGAGGCCCTGAGGGACCCACGATCCGAGCACGTCCGATTGGCGGTGATCGGCGGACGGCTCCATCGACCGCCTTCCTGAACGCAGACGCTGAACGGAGACGCTGACCGCTTGCCGGAAGACCCTGGCCCCGCCGCGGCACGGTCGTCCGTTCACTTCGGCAGACGCGCGCTCGCGCCGGCCCGGGTCTCGGCGACCTGCCGGGCCAGGGCCTTCACGGCCGGGCTGGTGCCGTTGGCGATCTCGGCGGCCGCGAGCCGGCCCAGCTGGTCGAGGTGCTCCCGCAGGCAGTCCACGGCCTGCCGCTCGAAGTCGGCCCCCGAGCCGGCCCGCAGCGCGGCCAGCCGGTCGGCGTCGACGAGGCCCGGCATCCTGTGGCCCTTGTGCGGGTTGTCCTTGGGCAGGCCGGCCTGGTCGGAGAGGGCGCGCAGCCGGGGCAGTTCCCCCTCGTACACCCCGCGCAGCTCCTTGGCGAGCGCGACCAGCCCCGGGTCGGAAGCCCGCTGCCACAGCAGATCGAGCACCGGCAGCAGCTGCTCGTCCATCGGGATCATCAGCTCGACCCAGGCGAGATCGGTACCGCCGAAGTCCCCGGCGGCGGCCGCGGCGGAGACGGACGAGGCAGGCGCGCCGGAGACGGGCGGCACAGGGTGTTGCGCGGTGGCGGACGCGGCGCAGCCGGCGGCGAGGGCCAGGACGGCTGCGAGCGATACGAGCGATGGCAGCGGGTTCGGCAGGCGTCGCATGGCGGTGTGAGCCCTTTCCGGTGGCGGGACGCGAAGCCTGCGGCTGCGGCGGTCCTGGGCGCCCAGAGCCCGGAGCGGGCCGCCGCAGCCGCGAGGTCGGCGCGGGTGCGACCGCTCGCACGGCCACGCCCGGTGGCGGGGACCCCAACCCGGTCACCGCCACGACGCATGCGGAGCGCCCGGGTACCAGCCCGGACACCGCGCCCGGCCCGGCGCGGCTGGTGTCCCCGCCCGGAGACACCAGCCGGAGACACCGGGACTCCCGGGCAGCCCCCGCCTGGTGACCAACCCGAACGACCATGCCCCCGTACGCCACTGGCCGGGCGGCCCAGCCAGCCCCGGTCAAGCCCACTGACCCGCTGCGCTGGCCGCCCTGGACAGCGCTCGCCGCCGGCACCCGACCCATTGGAGAGCGCTCTCCACACGCCAGTCTCCCGCCTGGGACGAACCCGTGTCAACGGCATCCGGCAGGGCCGTCGGGCGAGATCATGGGAGAGCGCTCTCCCATGCGGTGCGTCTCAGCCCAGACGCACCTCGCGCAGGGTGTGCTCGGCGACCGCGGCCATCTCCGCGGTGCCCGTCGCGTCGGCGGCGAGGGCGGCGCCGATGTTCAGCGCCCAGCCGCGCGCCCGCTGCCAGGTCTCCTCGTCGCGGCCCGGGCCGGAGCCCAGCGCCGCGCGGAACGCCGCCCGCGCCGGGGCATCGAAGACCAGCCACGCGGCGGCGAGGTCGGTGGCCGGATCACCGGAGGTGAGGTCACCGAAGTCCAGGACCGCCGCGAGCCGCCCGCCGGGGCCGGTGAGCAGGTTGCCGGGGTGCGGGTCGCCGTGCACCCACAGCGGCGGCCCGGACCAGAACGGTACCGCCACGAGCTCGTCCCACAGCCCCCGCAGGCCGGCGGGCACGCGCCCGGTGGCGAAGCGCTCGGCCATCGCCTCCGAGCGGGTCGACAACGGCACGCCGCGCACCGGGTTCGCCGGCGCCGCGGCGGGCGCGGGCACGTGCAGGGCCGCGAGAAACCCGGCCAGCTGCTCGGCGAACGCGGCACGCGGCGCGACCGGGGACGCGGCGACGACGGTGCCGGTCAGCCAGGGCGTGATGCTCCACGGAAACGGGAAGCCCGCCGACGGTACGCCCACCCGCAAGGGCACGGGGACCGGCACCGGCAGCGCCGCGGCGAGCCGGGGCAGCCACTGCTGCTCGCGGTACACCAGCTCGGCGGCGACCCGGCGGCGGGGCAGGCGCACGGCCAGGTCGGCGCCGAGGCGGTAGATGGCGTTGTCCCAGCCCATCGCGACCGGCGTCAGCGGGCCGTCGAGATCGGGGTGCTGTTCCAGGATCAGCCGGCGGACCAGGCTGGCGTCCACAGCGATGTCGGCTTCCATCGACACAGCATGCCAACAGCCACGAAACCCCGCGGCCACGAGCTACGCGGACTGCCGTACCACCAGCTTCGGGTCGAAGATGACCGACTCCACGCGCAGCGACGGATCGTCGATGCGGGCCAGGACCAGCCGTGTCGTCTCCGCGGCCATGTCCTCGAGCGGGTGGCGCACCGTGGTCAGCGGCGGCCGCGCGTCCAGCGCCGCGCTGCTGTCGTCGAAGCCGATCACCGCGACGTCGTCGGGCACCCGCACGTCGCGCGTGCGCAGGGCCATCAGCGCGCCCTGGGCCATGAGGTCGTTGGCCACGAACACGCCGTCCAGGCCGGGATGCCGCGAGAGCAGCGTGAGCATCGCCGACTCGCCGGACTCGTAGGTGAAGCCGCCCTCCACGGTGGGGAACCAGGCGTGCCCGTGCCGGGCGAGGGCCTGCCGGAAGCCGGTGAGGCGGTCCTGCGAGGCGGGCACGTGCGCCGGCCCGGTGATCATGCCGAGCCGGGCGCAGCCGCGGCCGAGGAGGTGCTCGGCGGCCAGGACACCGCCGGCGTCGTTGGCCAGGTCGACGTACGAGATCGGCACCGGCTGCGCGGGGCGCCCGACGAGCGCGGCGGCGATGCCGGCGTCGCACAGTTGCTGCGGCAGCGTGTC
Organism: Dactylosporangium sp. NPDC000555; assembly: GCF_040300025.1. Taxonomy (NCBI): domain Bacteria; kingdom Bacillati; phylum Actinomycetota; class Actinomycetes; order Micromonosporales; family Micromonosporaceae; genus Dactylosporangium; species Dactylosporangium sp. NPDC000555. Next base: position 48,662 of record NZ_JBEPDB010000053.1, read on the forward strand.
GTCGGGGTGCAGCGACAGGACCACGGCCCCGTCGGCCTGGCCCTGGCCGAGGTCGCCGACGAGCCGGGTGCGGGCCTCCTGGGTGCCGACGATCTGCAACGCCAGCTGGATGCCCTTCGGCCGCAGGACGCTCATCACGCCGCCGACGATGCGGCCGAAGAACGGGTCGGCGAAGAACCGGCGCATGAACGGGTCGTCGTCGTGCGACACCGCGTCGGAGACGACCAGCGCCACGGTACCGCTGCGGCGCGTGACGAGCGACCGGGCGGCCCGGTTCGGCACGTAGCCGGTCGCGTCGACGGCCTGCCACACGATCTCGTGCAGCTTGGGGTCGACGTTGCGCACGCCGTTGATGACCCGGGAGACGGTGGCCCGGGACACCCCCGCGGCCTCAGCAACGTCTTCGAGGGTCGGTCGCCGTTTTTCGCTCATCACGCGCTTTTATAGCACGACGCCGGAAAGCGCTCTCCGGGCAAAAGTCCCAGAGAGCGCTTTCCGGCCGAATCGCTTACCGGTACACGCCGAACTCCCAGAGGGAATAACCGTACGCGGTGGCGCGGACCTGCCCGTTCATCCGGACGTACCGCGCGTTGCCGTTGACGTTGATGTCGTCGAACCCGCCGTCGCCGGCCGTGGTCGAGAAGATCGTCGTCCAGTTGACGTTGTCGTCGGACGTCTGGATCTGGTAGCTCTTCGCGTACGCCGCCTCCCAGGCCAGGAACACCTTGTTGAAGGCCTGCTTGCTGCCGAGGTCCACCGTGATCCACGCGGTGTCGACCCACTCGCTGGCCCAGCGGGTGCCGTAGTCGCCGTCGGTGGCGTACTTGGGCAGCTGCGGGCCGTTGGCGCCGGTCGGCTGGTAGCTCGACGCGGTCGTCGGCTTGTTCAGCGCGATGTTCGTGCCGGGGATCGACGGCGCGACGACCCTGAACGAGCGGGTCTCGATGCCGACGTTGCCCTGGCCGTCGAACGCGTACACATAGATCTTCCACACGCCGAGCGTCTCCGGCGCGGTCACCGTGAACGTGCTGCCGTTCTGCGTGAAGTTCACGTTGCGCAGGCCGGTGCCGCCGGTGATGTACTTGTCGCCGGCCATGAGGTTGTAACGGATGGTGTCGCCGTCGGGGTCGCTCGCGGCGACGTTGACGGTGAACTGGCTGCCGGCCGGCACCGCGGTCTGGTTGCTGACCGTCATCGAGGTGATCCGCGGCGCGGTGTTGGCCGGCGGGGAGCCGGTGTACGCCTGCTGCAGCGCCCCGTACCCGAGCCGCCGCCAGCCGCCGCCGTAGGTGTTGAGCCACACGCCGCCGAAGTCGTTCTCCAGGCCGTAGTGGAACTCCGTCGCGCCGAGCGCCACGCCCGGGTGCGACTTGATGGCGTTCCAGCTGGCCGTGTAGCCGTCGCGCTTCTGCAGGTCGGTCGGCTCGGTCGGCACGCCGTTGACGTCGTTGGGGACCTCCCACTCGCCGGACGGGCCGCCCTCGGTGACCACGTACGGCTTGGTGTACCCGCCGTTGATCCAGTCCTGCTTGACGTTGCCGATCGCGCCGTAGGAGTTCACGGCCAGCAGGTCCAGGTGCGGCGAGTTCGCCTTGTAGTAGGGCCACGCGCCGGTGTAGGCGTCGGTCGAGGTGACCGGATGGTTGGGGTCGGCGGCGTGGATGGCCACGGCCAGCTCGTCCACGTACTTGGCGTACGCGACCCGGCGGGCCTCGACCTCGGCGGCGGACAGGCCATGGTCCTGCATGGTGAGGATGACCTCGTTGCCGACGTCCCACATGAGCACGCCCGGGTGGTTCTTCAGGGCGTTGACCCGGTTGACGATCTCGGTCTTCGTGTTGTTCTTGTACGCGGTGTCGTTGACGTAGTCGGCGCCCTGGTTGAGCCAGTGCCCGACGATCACCTTGATGCCCTGCTGGGCCGCGCGGTTGAGCAGCTCCGGGGTCTGCGCGTCGTCGACGCCCCAGGTGCGCACCGTGTTGACGCCCATGTTGCGCAGATCGCGCATGTACCCGTCGGCGGCGCCCTGCGGCGGGCCGTAGGTCAGGCCGCGGACCTCCCACGGCCGGCCGTCGACCTGCAGCTGCCAGTTGCCCTGGCCGCCGGTCACCTTGACCACGCTCGGGCCGGCCGGGGTCGGCGGGTCGGTCATCGCCGGCGGGGCGGTGCCGGCCGCCTTCGACACGGTGACCGAGTCGATGGAGAGCACGCCGCCGGAGGTGGTGTCCGGCGTCGGGGTGGTGCGTCCGGCGATCGCGTTGGGCAGCGAGCCGCCGATGGACAGGTCGAAGCGCAGGTAGAAGCCGTGGTGCACGGCGGCGTTCCACGCGGTCACGCCGACCTGGCTCTCCCGCACGACCCACGTCTGCTTGCCGTCGAGGTAGAAGCGGATCTCCTCGTCCGTCTTGGTCCGGTCGATGACCTGGGTGTACTCGTGGTAGCCGGTCTGGCAGCCGGTGCAGGTGGCCAGTCCGGAGCTGCGGCCGTTGTACTCGCCGCACGGCCCGTCGGGCGCGGTGCCGCAGTGCAGGGTCTGCGCCAGCTGGCTGCGGCCGTTGACGTCGGTCATGATGTCGGTCTCGCCGACCCCGGGCCAGTTGTTGAAGTTGCCGCGGTAGGCCGCGCCCGTGGCCCGGAAGCCCGGCCAGTAGCCGGCGCCGTTGGCGACGTCGGGCTGCTTGATCAGCGCGGTGAACTTGACCTGCTCGCCCGGGCCGGCCTGGAAGTCGGTGCGCTGGGTCTCCAGGCGGCCCGAGGTCCAGTTGCCCGCGCCGTCGCGGATCGCCTTGATATTCAGCTTGCCGGCGCCGTCGAGGTACACGTTGGCGGTGCTGTTGCTGGCGGTCTCCACCTCGCCGGTACCCCAGTTGGCGGCGCCGCCGGGGAACTGGGTGCCGGTGCGCATGATCCAGTTCGCGGCCGACGGCGAGGTGTTCGCGGCGCCGTCGAAGGTGTCGGTCCACACGGTCGTCCAGCCCGGCTCCTGCGTCGGCGGGGTCGACGGGGTCGGCGACGCGGTGGGCGAGGCCGACTGCGTCGGGCCGCTGCCGGTGAAGACCTTGAACTCGTACAGCGAGTAGCCGTACCCGCTGCCGCGGGCCGTGCCGTACATGCGCACGTAGCGGCCCGAGCCGGTCACCGGGATGCTCTGCGTGCCGCCGGCGCCGGTGCTGGTGGAGTACACGTCGGTCCAGGCGGTGCCGTTGGCCGACGTCTGGATCTGGAAGGACTTGGCGTAGGCCGCCTCCCACTGCAGGACCACCTGGCAGATCGACTGGGTCGAGCCGAGGTCGACCTGGATCCACTGCGGGTCGCTGAACTGGCTGCTCCACCGGGTGTTCGCGTCGCCGTCGAAGGCGTAGCTCGCGGCGGTACCGGCGCCCTCCGACGAGGACGCGCTGGCCGGCTTGCCCTGGGCGACGTTCGTCGTGCCGCAGGCGCCCGGCGACGGGTTGCCGCCGCCGAACGAGCCGTAGACCTTGAACTCGTACAGCGAGTAGCCGTACCCGCTGCCGCGAGCCGTGCCGTACATGCGCACGTAGCGCCCGCTGCCCGACACGTTCAGCGTCTGCGTGCCGCCGGTACCGGTCGTGGTGGAGTAGATGTCGGTCCAGTTCTGGTCGTCGGCCGAGGTCTGGATCTGGAAGGCCTTGCCGTAGGCGCCCTCCCACTGCAGCGTGACCTGGGTGATCGTGGCGGTCGCGCCGAGGTCGATGCGGATCCACTGTGGGTCGCTCCACTGGCTGCTCCAGCGGGTCCCGTCGTTGCCATCGTTGACGTAGCTGGGCGCCAGGTCGTCGGACTGCGCCGACGAGGCCGTGACCGGTTTGCCTTGCGAGATCAGGCCGTCCGCGGCGCGCGCGAACGGCGCGACCACGACGGCGACAACGGCGACGACGGCGAGCACAAGGGCGATGCGCCATCGCGAACTGAGCAGGTTCCGCCAGGCGGGGGCGGGCGTGTGCGCCGGATGCACGAGAGCTCCTTGGTGGGGTGTGAGGAGGCGCGGCGGCGGTTTGGAGAGCGCTCTCCGATAGGTCGCAGTGTTGCCCCGCGCTTTCGGCCGTGTCAAGTCTGCGAGCCGGCGCCAACTCGGCATCGCCGCCGCACCTTGACACCTCGGCACTGCGCGTCGCAGTCTGATCACGCCACTTGGAGAGCGCTCTCCAAGTCCTTCTCAGGGTGACGACTTCGACACGGGGTGATGTGTGTGAGCACGACGGCGGTCCAGGCCACGCAGGGCAGGCTGACCTTCCCCTCGAACTTCTGGTGGGGCGCCGCCACGGCCGCGTACCAGATCGAGGGCTCGGTGGACGCCGACGGCCGCACCCCGTCGATCTGGGACACCTTCGCCGCGCAGCCGGGCCGAATCGACAACGGCGACACGGGCGCGACGTCGACCGGGCACTACCTGCGGTACCGCGAAGATGTGCGGCTGATGGCGGAGCTCGGCCTGTCGGCGTACCGGTTCTCGGTCGCGTGGCCGCGGATCCGCCCGGCCGGCGGCGCCGGCGTGAACGAGGCCGGCCTGGACTTCTACGACCGGCTCGTCGACGAGCTGCTCGCCGCGGGTGTGCGCCCGGTCGCCACCCTGTACCACTGGGACCTCCCCCAGGAGCTCGAGGACGCGGGCGGCTGGACCAGCCGCGAGACCGCGCTGCGCTTCGGCGACTACGCCGCGACCGTCGCCGAACGCCTCGGCGACCGGGTCGCGCTGTGGAACACGCTCAACGAGCCGTGGTGCTCGGCGTTCCTCGGCTACGGCACGGGCGGGCACGCCCCCGGCCGGCGCGGCCACGCCGGTGCGCTCACCGCGACCCACCACCTGCTGCTCGCGCACGGTCTCGGCGTCGCCGCACTGCGCGCCGCGGGCGTCGCCGGGCAGGTTTCGGTGGCGCTCAACGCCGGCGCGGTGCGCCCGCTGACCGCCGACCCGGCCGACATCGACGCCGCGCGCCGCATCGACGGCCTGCTCAACCGCATCTTCTTCGACCCGATCCTGCGGGGCGCGTATCCGGCCGACACCATTGAGGACACCCGCGAGGTGACCGACTGGCACTTCGTGCGCCCCGCTGACCTGCCCGCCATCGCCGCGCCGATCGACGCCGTGTGCGTGAACTACTACCAGCCCGACCTGGTCAGCGCCGCGCCGCAGGGCCGGCTCGACCACGCCACGCCGTATCCCACCGCCCAGGCCGTGCGGTTCCACCCCACGCCCGGGCCGGTGACCCACATGGGCTGGTCGGTGGACCCGACCGGCCTGCGCGACCTGCTGCTGCGCATCCGCCGCGACTACGGCGACCGGCCGATCTACGTCACCGAGAACGGCGCCGCGTACGAGGACAGCGTCGGGCCCGACGGTGGCATCGACGACCCGGAGCGCATCGGCTACCTGCGCGCCCACCTGGCCGCGGTGCACGAGGCCCGCACCGCCGGCGTCGACCTGCGCGGCTATTTCGTGTGGTCGCTGCTGGACAACTTCGAGTGGGCGTTCGGTTTCAGCCGCCGCTTCGGCCTGATCCACGTCGACTACGCGACGCTGGGGCGCACGGTGAAGGCGAGCGGCCGCTGGTACTCGCAGGCCATCGCCCGCAACGCCATCGACGTGCCCCTGACCTGAGCGGCCCGCAGCCGGTCAGCGTTCGTCAGCGTTCGTCCAGGACGCGGCGCATCTTGCCCGCCGAGCGCTCCACCGCGCCCGGCGCCAGCGCCTCCACCCGGATCGTCACCCCGATCGAGCCCTTCGCGGCCCGCTCCAGGGCCGCGGCCGCCTCGCCGGCCGCCTCCGGCGTGGCGCCGGGGCGCCGCTCCGTGCGTACGGTCAGCAGGTCGAGGCGATCGTGGCGCGAGAGCACGCACTGGAAGTGCGGGGCCAGGGCGGCCTCCCGCAGCAGCAGCTCCTCGATCTGGGTCGGGAACACGTTGACGCCGCGAACGATCATCATGTCGTCGCTGCGGCCGGTCACCTTCTCCATGCGGCGCATCGTGCGGGCGGTGCCGGGCAGCAGCCGGGTCAGGTCGCGGGTGCGGTACCGGATGACGGGCATCGCCTCCTTGGTCAGCGACGTGAGGACCAGCTCGCCGCGCTCGCCGCCGGGCAGGACCGCGCCGGTGTCCGGGTCGACGATCTCGGGGTAGAAGTGGTCCTCCCAGATCGTCAGGCCATCCTTGGTCTCGGCGCACTCGTTGGCCACGCCGGGGCCCATGACCTCGGACAGGCCGTAGACGTCGACGGCGTGCATGTCGAGGCGCCGCTCGATCTCGGCGCGCATGTCCCGCGTCCACGGCTCGGCGCCGAGGATGCCGACCTGCAGCGACGTCTCGCGCGGGTCGAGGCCCTGGCGGACCATCTCGTCGAGGATCGCGAGCAGGTAGGACGGGGTCACCATGATGATGTCCGGCCGGAAGTCGCGGATCAGCGTCACCTGGCGCTCGGTCATGCCGCCGGAGACGGGCACGACCGTGCAGCCGAGGCGCTCGGCGCCGTAGTGGGCGCCGAGGCCGCCGGTGAACAGACCGTAGCCGTAGGCGACGTGCACGACGTCGCCGGGGCGGCCGCCGGAGGCCCGGATCGAGCGGGCCATCAGGCCGGCCCACGTGTCGATGTCGGCCGCCGTGTAGCCCGCGACGGTGGGCCGGCCCGTGGTGCCGGAGGAGGCGTGCAGGCGAAGAATCCGCTCGCGCGGCACGGCGAACATGCCGAACGGGTAGTTGGCCCGTAGATCGTCCTTCGTGGTCATCGGATACCGCGAGAGGTCCGAGAGGTCGGTCAGGTCGTCCGGCGCCACGCCCGCCGCGTCGAACGCGGCCCGGTAGTGCGGCACGTTGGCGTATGCGTGGCGCAGCGTGGCGCGGAGCCGGGCGAGCTGCAGGGCGGCCAGCTCGTCGCGGGAGGCGGTCTCGATCGGTTCCAGGGTGCCCGGGGCGGGGGTGACATCGCGCACACGAACATCCTGCACCCGCAGCTCGGCCCGTGCGTGCCCGCCGTCACGGCGCATCGGCCAGAGATGATCTTTCTGAATCGATACAGTAGAACCGCAGACCCAACGAAGAAGGAGTTCACCGACATGGAGACCGCAACCCGCCGCGTTCGCGCCGCCGTCGCTCAGCGCGTCGAGGCCCGCCGCGCACGCCGCCGGCTGGCCGGCGAGATCGCCGCCTACCGGACCCCGGCCGAGCGCCTGGAGCTGGACCTGATCCTGGGCCGGCACACCGAGGAGGAGATCGCCGAGGTCGACGCGATCCTGCGGGCGCAGCCCAACGCCCGGGCGCTCGACCTGACCTGACGCGGGCGCTGCGCTTCGCCCACGGGGAGATGACCCAGGCGGAGCTGGCCGAGCGCGTCGGCGTGACGCGGCAGACCGTCATCGCGATCGAGCAGGGGCGCTACTCCCCCACGCTGGAGACCGCGTTCCTGATCGCGCGCGTCTTCGCCGTACGCCTCGAGGAAGTCTTTCAGTATCCGCAGGAGTCCCCATGAGGGCGATGGTCCGCGAGAGGTACGGCACGCCGCTGGAGCCGCGCGACGTGCCCGAGCCGGCGATCAGCGCCGGGGGCGTGTTGGTGCGCGTGCGCGCGGCCGGCGTGGACCAGGGCGTGTCGCACGTGGTGACCGGCCCTCGGCGCGTTCACCCGCCAGCGGCTGACCGGGCTGACGGCCAGGGTCGGCCCGGAGCCCCTGGAGACCCTGCGCACGATGATGGATGACGGCAGCGTGTCCCCGGTGATCGACCGCACCCTCCCGCTCGACCAGGCGAACGAGGCGATCGCCTGCCTGCGCTCCGGGCGTGTGCGGGGCAAGCTCACGCTCACGATCTGAGCCGCGGCGGCCCCTCCCGGCGCTGCGCCACGAACGCGACCAGCCCGTCCACGTCGATGCCGTGCGGCGGGTCGTCCCGATACGCCTCGATGCGCAGCGCGGCCCTCGCCAGCAGCCGGGCGGCGCCCGCCGCGTTGCCGCGCCTGGCGTGCGTCAGCCCGACGGCGAGCTGCGCCAGCCCCCGCCACAGCTCCCGCTCGGCGTCGGGCGCGGCCTTCCAGGCGGCCTCGAGCACCTCGTGCGCGTGGAACGGCCGGCCCTCGTCGAGGAGCCGCTGGGCCTGCTCGAGGGCCTCGTCCGGGGTCACCGGCAGGACGTCGGGCATCGTCGGCACGCCGGCGGCGCCGCGGGGCAGCGGCCGCCCGAGCTCGTCACGCGGGCGCGCGTTGCGGGCCCTTCCGGCCGCGTCCCGGTCCCTGTCGCGATCCACTCTCCGACCGTACTTCACAGCAATCCGTGACGGTGGAGTCGCTCGATGTCGGGCATGATGGACCGCGTGACGCAATGGGAATATGCGCGACTGGAATACCGTGCGGCCGGCACGCTGGGCACGGACAAGTTCGAGGACTGGGACGCCGTGTTCCACCACCCCGGCGGCGTGCAGCGCTGGGGCACGGACGAACGGTTCAACGACCTGCGCCACCTCAACCGCGCCGGCGCGGAGGGCTGGCAGGCGTATGACCGCGCCGCGATGCTCATCGGCCAGCCACACCGGCTGCACGCCGTCACGTACTCGCTGCGCCGGCCCTTGGAGCGCGGACCGGTGCGCTGACGGCCGGCTGGACCATGGTCGAGTGCGGGCCGGCCACTGACCCGGCCGGCCCGCGGTGTCCGAGCGGTCAGAAGCCGGGGAAGACCGCGCGCAGGTCGTCCAGCGTGATCGGCCCCGAGATCCGCACGTCCGCCGGGGTGTACTCCGGCTTGAGGCGCCCGGCGGCCAGCCGCAGCCAGGCCTCCAGGGTCAGCGATAGCTCGCCGTCCGGCGCCGCCGGCGCCTCGGCGGTGAGCGCCACCGGGTCGGCCAGGTGCAGCCCGAGGGTCTCGCCGGTGTCGGTGAGCCGCACGAACAGGTCCGCGGTGCGCCCGTCGAGGTTGGCGGGCTTGGCGATCCAGCCGAGCAGGCCCTCGACCCGCTCGCTGATGAGCGTGGCCGCCTCCGGCGCGAGCGCGGCCGACGGGTCGAACGCGACCCGGACGTCCCAGTCGTGATACGCGAACTCGGTCAGCCGCAGCAGCGCCGAGGTCGCCACGTCGACCGGCTCCGGCATCCAGCCGACGTCGATGCGGTGCTCAGCGCGCCGCTGCGGCGTCAACGCCTCGTACGCCTCCACGAGGCGCCGGTTGGCCTCGGGGAACGCCTCCTGCCGCTCTTGCGGTGTCATGCCGTCCCAGCGGGCCCAGACACCCTTGTTGAACTCGAAGTCGGGGGCGGGTCCGCCCTCCAGGGACGCCCGGACGACCTCCAGGTTGATCTCGGCGCCGCTGCCCAGGTGGCTGATCACCTGCGACACGTCCCACTCGCTGGCCGCCGACGGCCCGGTCAGCTGGTCCGCGGTCAGGCCGGCGACCAGCGCGGACAGGTCGTCGTGGCCCTGGCGCAGGGCGGCGATCGCGAGATCGGCCCGAGTGCTCATGAAACCCCCTAAAAATTTGAAGCATAAACAAACCCGTGACGCACGACACGCAATGGGTGCCCGATCCGCAATATTGCCGCTGCGGCAACATCGGGTAACTTCGCCTGATGAACGCGGGGGCGGGGATCGATGAACGGGAGCGCACCACTCGGTTAAGGCCCCGCGCCTGGACCGAGCTGCTGCTGGTGCTCGGCCTGTTCCTGGCGTACAAGATCGGGCGCCTCGTCGTCGACGGCCGGGTGAGCGACGCCTTCGCCGACGCCCACCTGATCTGGGACATCGAGCGGGCGCTGCGCCTGCCCGACGAGGCAGCCGTCCAGCGCGTGCTGCTCAGCGCCGAGGCCCTCGTGCGGGCCGCGAACGTCTTCTACGCCGTCGTGCACTTCCCCGCCACGATCGCGTTCCTGGTCTTCATGTACTGCTTCCGGCCCGATCATTACCTCCGGTTCCGGCGAATCCTGGCCTGGCTCACCGCGATCGGGCTGGTGATCCACTTCGCGTTCCCGCTCGCGCCGCCACGGATGCTCGGCGGCCTCGGCCTGATCGACACCGCCGCCGTCTACGGTCCGTCAGTCTACGGCCCGCCGCAGGCCGACACGCTGAGCAACCAGTACGCGGCCATGCCGTCGCTGCACGTCGGCTGGGCGCTCGTCGTCGCGGCCGGGTTCATCCACGCGACCCGCAGCCGATGGCGCTGGCTGTGGCTGGCCCATCCGATCGTCACCATGCTCGTCGTCGCCGGCACCGCCAACCACTACTGGCTCGACGGGGTCGTCGCCGCGATCCTGGTGGGCGTGCTGCTCATGGCCACCAGCCGGCAGGAGCACCCGTCCCCGGCCGTGCCGATGCAGGTACGCCGCGCCAGCACCGGCACGGACGGGCCGCGGAAGGCGGTCGTCAACGCCGGCGCGGCGGCCGTCAGCCCGGCCGAGGCCGGCGTGGAAACGGCGAAGCCGTAAAGCCGACGCGACGACACACCCGTGGCGTCGATGCGGTATCAAAGGTCGCGTGGATTGGAATCTACGCACCTGCGCGCGCCACGGACACGTGACCTACGCGCCCACCGAGGACAGGTTCCGCGAGAAGCTGCACGCCACCACCCCGGTCGGCTCCGCGTGGCGCTGCCTGCGGTGCGGGGACTTCGTCATCGGCGAGCCGCACCGAACCGGCCCCGCCGAACGGGCGCCGATCGTGCTGCGCGGCCGTGCCCTGCGCGACGCACTGATCCTGCGGCTGTTGTCCGCCGAGCGGTTCATCAAGGGCCTGCTCTGCCTCGCCGCCGCCTACGGCGTGTTCCGCTTCCGCAGCCACCGCGACGGCGTCGAGCGGGCCTTCAACGAGGACCTGCCGCTGCTCAGGCCGTTCATGGACAAGATCGGCTGGAAGTTCGAGGACTCCGCGATGGTCCACACCATCCGGACCGTCATCGAGGCCGAGTCAAAGACCCTGCTCTGGGTCGCCGCCGGCCTGGCGCTCTATGGCACCCTGCAACTCGTCGAGAGTATCGGCCTGTGGCTGCTCAAGCGCTGGGGCGAGTACTTCGCCGTCGTCGCCACCTCGCTCGGCCTGCCGATCGAGATCTACGAGCTCACGGAGAAGATCACCGTCACCCGGGTCGGCGCGCTGGTGATCAACATCGCGGCGGTGCTGTACATCCTGCTCTCCAAGCGGCTCTTCGGCCTGCGCGGCGGGCACGCCGCATACGAGGCCGAGCGGCACGAGACGAGCTTCCTGGAGGTGGAGATCGCCGCCAGCGAGCCGACCCTGCCCAGCGGGCTGCGCAACCCGAAGGTGCCGGCCGCCATCCGGTGACGAAACCGTCATGGAACTGCCACTGGCGGCGGACGTAACGGCGTCGTATAGTTGAACGCGAGACCGGCATCTTCCCCCGTGGATGCCGGTCTTCTTATTTGCCGGTCTTCTTGTCTCAGGCGCCGACGTTCTTGCGGATCGCGCGAATCGCGTTCAGGTTGTGCTCGCGCGCGCACGCCTCCAGCGCTCTCGCGTCACCCTCGCCCTGCTCCAGCCGGTCCAGCAGCGCGTCGTGCTCCTCCACGGCCGTCGACAGGCGCACCGCCGGGTAGAGCGTCGTGAGCACCCGGGACGCGTCGATGCGGTCCCAGAGCCGGTCCAGCGACTCGATCACGTAGCGGTTGCCGCAGCAGCGGTACAGCACCCGGTGGAACCGGCGGTGCAGCAGCATCACCGCCTCGTGGTCGATCTGCCCCGTCGACGCGGCCTCCCGCAGCGAGGCGTTGAGCCAGCGCGCCTCGGCCAGGGCCTCGGGTGTGACCCGCGGCGCGGCCACCGCGAACGCGAAGCCGTCCAGCAACGCCAGCATCTCGACGAGCTGCTCCCACTCGTCGTCCTGCAACATCGCCACCCGGGCGCCGACGTTGCGCTCGAAGTGGACCAGGTTCTCCGCCTCCAGGCGGCGGATAGCCTCGCGCACCGGCACGGGGCTGATGTCCAGCTCGCGGGCGAGAGTGCTCAACACGAGCCGATGCCCCGGCTCGTATCGCCCGTCGACGATGCGTGCACGGATCTCACGGTAGGCGAGCTCGTGTTTGGAGGGCTCAGGGTGCACGTGTACGTCCGCTCTTGACAGGGGCCGGGCAAACCACAATCATATACGATGCGTATCATATACGCTTGCCGATTTGTCCGATGGTGCGGCCGATGCGAACGGGGGCGGCCGCACCATCGGTTATTCGAGAATCGCGGCGCGGCTGGGGTGGCGGTCGATCTCCATGAAGAGCCGCGGGCCGGCGAGGGGCTCGAAGCCGCTGCGTCGGTACACCTCGTGGGCATCGCGGGTGGCCAGCATCAGGCGCAGGACTCCGGCGGCGGTGAAGTCCTCGACCATGGCGTCGACGAGCCAGCCGCCCAGGCCGCGGCCCCGGTGTGCGCGGTCGACGTACACGTCGCTGATCCACGCGAAGGTGACACCGTCGGTGACCGCGCGGGCGAACGCGACCTGGTCAGGGCCGGAGCGGATCGTGTACGGCACCGAGCCGTCGATCGACCTCGCCACGAGATCGTAGTCCCGCCCGGCCGCCCAGTACGAGTCCTCGGACAGCCACCGGTGCACGACGGCCTTGTCGACCCGGGCCGGGTCGGTGGTCAGCAGGTACCCGTCACGTACGCGTTCGCCCACGTGCGGCAGCCTATCCATCCGGCTCCGGCCCGTCGCGGTCCAAATCTCGATCAGCGGACCCGGTACGGTTCATGGCCGCGTTCGACGCCGTCCTTCACGTAGCGTTCATCCGCTGATCGGCCGATCGGCCCGTGCGGCCGATGCCCGTCCGCCTGCGCCGTTCCTACATTGAGCCCGTGACCTTCGGGGTACGCCTCGGCATCGACTTCGGCACCCTCACCACCGTCGCGGCGCTCGCCGGCGCGGACGGTGCGGTCCGCCCGCGGCGCTTCGAGTCCGACCCGCCGGCCGGCGCGGCGCGCGAGACGCCCGCCGCCGAGCACGTCGCCGCGGT
>NZ_JBEPDB010000054.1:0-61368 GCF_040300025.1 Dactylosporangium sp. NPDC000555
GCGTCGGCGTCGGCGTCGGCGTCGGCGTCGGCGTCGGCGTCGGCGTCGGCGTCGGCGTCGGCGTCGGCGTCGGCCGGGAGTAGCGCGGGATCGTGGTCGTGCGCAACGTCGGTCACGGATTGTTCGGGAGGTGGGGACGGCACCCGTGCCGGGCCTTCTCGCTGCTGGTCGTCGACCGTGATCGCCCGTGGGGTGCCGTGCTCGCCGCCGGCTGCCGCCTGCGCCGCCTCGTGGATGCGGCGGAGGCGCTCGGCGTGGCGTCTGGCCAGGCCCCAGGCTCGATGCCGCTCGTGCTCCCGTCGGAACTGCTCAGTTGCCGGAGAATAGCGACGCGACCTGGTCCTGTCGCGCATGGCAGCCAATTCCGTCGCGGAAAACAGTTGCAGCTGCCTCATGCATTTGATTATCCCAGAACCCAACCGAAATCACCGCCCCGAACGATCGCGGATCATTTCAATTGGCGCACGCCTATGCTGTATAATTGACGTTCATTGCTGCTTGATACGACTGAATAGTGAGGCGTGCGCTGAGCTTGCTCGGACTCGGCGTCGTCACTCCAACCCCAAGCTGGGGCAAGCGCCTGGGGTCGGCCCTGCCCACCCGCATGCGGATGTCCATGAGCTGATGGACCCGCTCGTGCGCCTTGAGCCGCTCCACGACCCGTGGGTGCGCGGCGTTGCCCCGGCCCGCCTCGCCGAGGCTACCGCGATGATCGGCTGAATGCCGCGACGGCGCGGTGGGCGTGATCACGGTCCTCGGCGTCGCAGATCTCGGCCAGGGCCTGTTTGGCGCCAAGCCGCGCGGATTGCATGCCGCAAAGCCGCCGAGGAACATCGCGACAACGGGATCGTCGACAGCATCCCGACCACCCGACAGCATCGGCACGGTGCCCAGTGGCTCTGGTGGTGAAGCATGCCGCTTGTCGCGCGTTCTCCTGCTGGCGTTGCCGGCACCAGCATCGGCCTACCCAAAAAATGAGGTGCCCAGATCTGCGGCAGTCCGCAGTGCGTCGGGTCGCCGTATCTCTATCGCATGAGCGGCCTGCACGCAGGCACTCCGCTGCGCGTTGACCGGGCCTACGTCCGGCAGACCGACGACGAGTACATGCTGATTCTGGCCGCCACAGGCGTCCACCAGATTCGGCGCACCGGATCTGCCGACCATGGCGCCGTCGCGTCGGTATCGAGGTAACCGGAGTGGCTCCGGTGGGGTGGCCCCACCGGAGGTACTCCGGACGGCTGGATCGAAGCGGGTCGTTGCGCCCACTATTTACCGGATCGGGCTGCGGGCCGCCGTCTGGCCCGCGATCCGCCCGAAGAAGCTTCCGTCGCCGAGGGAGATGCCGCTGCAATAGCCGTGTACGGCCAGGCCCGCCGACGCGCGGCCCGCGGCGAAGAGCCCGTCGATCGGGCGGCCCTCGACATCCAGCACGTGACCACCGGCATCGGTGCGCAGGCCGCCCATGGTGAACGCCTGGATCGGAAACGACCGGTGGCGCAGGTCGAGCACCGCATACGGCGGGCTCAACGGCTGCAGCCACCGGACACCCTTGTGGAACAACGGGTCCTCGCCGGCCTCGGCACCGCTGTTGTAGTAGTCCACCGTCTGCTGGAGCGCACCATCGGGCAGCCCGATCTGCCGCTCCAGATCCTGCAGCGAGTCCGACGCCCAGGCCGGACGCAGCCACGACGACTCCAGGAAGATCTTCTCGTCGACGACGAGATAGCACTCCGAGTGCTGCCGCAGCACCGTCTCGGTGCCGAGCCGGCCGTAGTAGGTGTCCTCGTTGATGAAGCGCTGCCCCCGGGAGTTGACCAGGATCCCCTTGATGAACGAGATGTGCGGGGTGGAAACCAGGGTCGCGTCGATCGCGTCCATGTGGATCGCGTCCGCGCCGAGCATTTGCGCCATCCGGATACCCAGACCGTCCTGCCCGCCGTGGCCGAGCTTGCCCGCGCCGTGCACGGCGGGCGTGCAGTGCTCGCCGAGCATCTCGTCGTTGTAGACGAAGCCACCGGTGGTGATGATGACGCCACGGGCGGCGCGGACGAAGACGTCGGTACCGAAGCTGCGGGCCGCCGCCCCGACCACCCGGCCGGCGTCGTCGACGACCAGCCGCTCCACCCCGGTGTTGAAGACCGTCCGGACACCGGCCCGTTCGGCGGCGGCCAGCAGGCATTTCAGCACTGCGCCCTCGAACAGGTCCTCGGTGCCGTCCGGGTCCCGCGGCATGTGCCCGCGCGGGACCGGCGGGGTCAGCGCATTGAACGGATACGCCTGCTCTCCCCCGGTCCAGACCAGGCCGCCACCGGCGTACTCCTGAGCTCCCACCTGGACGAAGCCGTCCGGGTCCGGGGTCGCCAGCGGGGTACCTTCGCGGTCCGGCCCGCTGATCAGCGGTACCCCCGCCTCGAACAGCCAGCGGAAGTGCTCGACGCTGCCGTCGCAGTACCGGCGCAGCTTGTCCTCGTCGACGCCGGGACCGAGCGCGGCGAGCAGGAAGGTGTACATCGCGTCGGCGGTGTCGTGATGCCCCATCGCCTGCTGCATCGGGGTGCCGCCGCCGAGGTACAGGATCCCGCCGCAGGTGCCCTCCGAGCCGCCTCCGCGCTCCAGCGCGACGACGCGGTCCGTCACCTCCGACGCGCCGAGCGCGGCACAGACGCCGGCGATGCTGTAGCCCACGACAACCACGTCGGTCTCGATGTCCCAGGCTGGTACCTGATCCTGCGTGATCGGCCGGGCCGAAGCCTTGCTCGCCATTCTCATACCTCCAGCGATGATGGTCAGACGTTCGGAGTGGCTCCGAGGTAGAGACCGGACAGTTCCTGGTCCACTTGCTGCGGAGTGCCGGTCATGGCGACCCGTCCGGTGGTGAGGACCACCGCGGCGGATGCCAGGCCCAGGATGGTGGTGGCGAACTGCTCCACGGCGAGCACCGTGACGCCCTGCGCGGCGACGTCAGCCACCAGGCCGTACAGCGTCTCGACGATCTGCGGTGCCAGACCCATCGACAATTCGTCGATGAGCAGGAACGCCGGATCGGCCACCAGCGCCCGGGCCAGTGCCAGCATCTGCTGTTCCCCGCCGGACAGCGTGCCGGCCAGCTGCTTGCGCCGCTGCGCCAGCCGGGGGAACTGGGTGAACGCCCGTTGTTCGATCTCGGCGGTTCGGTGGCCCAGGTGGGTGATGAGGCGCAGATTCTCCTCGACCGTGAGGTTGGGGAACACCCCGCGCCCCTCCGGCACCAGGCACAGGCCGCGCCGGGCGAGCTCGTCCGGCGCCGCCTGGTTGACCTCGCGTCCGGCGAGCAGCACTGTTCCGGCCGAGACCCGGTGCAGGCCGGCGATCACCCGTAGCATGGTCGACTTGCCGGCACCGTTGGGGCCGAGGACGGCGAAGATGCCACCGGCCGGCACCACCAGGTCGATGCCGTGCAGCACCTCGATGGCGCCGTATCCGGCGCGGACGCCGCGCAGTTCCAGCAACGGCGGGCTCTCGGGCGCCTCCTGCCGCGCCTCGGCGGTCCCGGACGGGTGGGTTGCCGGGCCGTTCAGGCTCACCGGGCTCGCGATGTCGGTCATGCCGTCCTCTCCGGTGCGGATCCGAGATAGGCCGCGAGAACCGCAGGGTCGGTGCGCACCTGCTGAGGTGTTCCGGTCATCAGGACCTGGCCGAGGTTGAGCACCGTGATCGTCGAACATACCTGCATCACCAGGTCCATGTCGTGTTCCACCAGCACGATCGCCAGGCCGTCTCGGGCCAGACCGGTGAGCAGGTCACCCAGCACCGCGGACTCCTGCTCGTTCAGGCCGGCGGCCGGCTCGTCCAGCAGCAGCAGTCTCGGGCTCGTCGCCAGCGCCCGGGCCACCTCGAGCAGGCGCGCCATGCCGGTGGGCAGGCCGTCGGCTCGTTCGTCGGCGACGTCCAGCAGGCCCGTGCGTTCCAGGGCGGCGTGGGTCTCGGCCTTCGGGTCGCTCTTGTCGCGGGCCCAGCCGCGGCGCAGCTCGGCGGCGGTGAGCACGTTGTCGGCGACCGACAGCACCCCGAACAGCTCCAGCTGCTGGAAGGTCCTGGCCATGCGCAGCCGGGCCCGCTGGTGCGGCACCAGACGGGTGATGTCCCTGCCGTCCAGCACCACCGTTCCCGTGCGGGGCCGGACCAGGCCACTGACGACGTTGAACAGGGTCGACTTCCCGGCGCCGTTCGGGCCGATCAGTCCGGTGATCCGACCGGCCTCGGCCGAGATCGACACCGAGTCAAGGGCGGTCACGCCGCCGTACCGGACGGTCACGCCGCGCAGTTCGAGGAGTGTGCTCATCGCCCGGCCCCGATACCCAGGCGCTCGTCCAGCAGGTTCCGTTCATGATCGGTCAGCGGTTGGTCCATGCCGCTCCATTCCCAGGCGATGGTGGCAGTGTTCCCGGCGTGGTCAGCGGGCCCCGGTTCCGACGGTTCCGCCGGGGCCGCCGGCGCGCCCCGCCGGCTCAGCTTCGCCAGCCCGCGGCCGATGTCGGCGGCGACCCCGTTGGGCTGTTCACCGAGCCCGAGACCGACCAGGCCCGGCAGCAGCTGCGAGCCGCGGTTGAACAGGGACGACAGGTGGGAGAAGGTGCTGAACAGGCCGAGCGTCACCGCGCCGAACAGGGCGCCGCTGACCATGCCGGCACCGCCGGCCATCATCAGCAGCAGCAGTGGCAGGCTCGCGAAGAACGAGAACTGGGTCGCCGCCGTCTGACCCGACAGCCCGGCCAGCAGCGCACCGCCGACGCCGGCCATTCCCGCCGACAACGCGAACACGCTGAGCTTGACCGTGGTCAGTCGCAGCCCGAGCGTCGCGCACGCGGCCGGGCTCTCCCGCATCGCCAGCAGCATCCGCCCGTACCTGGACCGGCGCAGTGCGACCACGCCCAGGCCCATCAGGGCGAAGACGACGGTCAGGACCACGAAGTAGACCCGGTCGTCGCCGACGTTGAGGCCGCCGAGGTTCAGCCGCGCGGTCGCTACCGAGCCGGATTCGAACAGCGGCACCCGGTACCCGAACACCGTGATGGACGGCAGGCCGAACAGCCAGAGGTCGCAGAAGCTGGCCACCGCGGCGGTCGACAGCGCCAGGTACAGCCCGCGCAGCCGGATCGCCGGCAGTGCGGTGATCGCGCCGCAGATCGCCGCGACGGCGAACGCGGCGATCAGACCGAGCACGTTGCCGTCCCTGGCGGCGTGGGCGAAGGTGAGCGCGCCGACGCCGGCGAAGGTCATCTGGCACAGCGAGATCTGCCCGCCGTAGCCGAGCAGCGGCACCAGCGAGAGCCCGATGATGCCGAGGCCGAGACCGGTGCTCATCGAGAACAGCGGCTGGGTCGGCAGGACCACGGCCAGCAGCGCGGCCACGACCAGCAGGGTGCCCGCACCGATGACGAACATGCGGTAGGTCGGCACCGGGAAGGACTCCTGGCTGCGCCGGGCCGAATGGCCACGCAACCGCTGGTGTGGCAGCACCAGCAGGGCCAGGAAGAGCACGATGATGGGAATGGTGATGGGGAAGCTCTGCAGCCAGGGCACCGTGGACGTGGGCAGGTAGCCCACGGCGTAGCTCTGTGCCAGGCCGATGACGAGCGCGCCGGCGAAGGTCATCGGCAGGCTCCGCAGCTTCCCGATCACCGCCGCCGCGTAGGCGTTGACCACCAGCAGCGTCAGCGGGATCACCGCCAGTTGCAGGTACGGCGCGATCAGCACGCCGGCCAGCGCCGCGAGCATCGAGCCGACGACCCAACTGGTCATCGCGGCCCGGTCCGGCCGGCCGCCGTTGAGCAGCACCAGCGACCGGTTGTCGACCACGGCCCGCATGTCCAGCCCGATCCTGGTCCGGTAGAGCAGCAGCCGCAGTCCGACCGCGCACAGCACACCCAGCGCCAGCGTGATCAGCTGGTCCCAGGTCACGAACACGCCGGCGATGTCGACCTTGTTCCCCGCGTAGAACGCCGGGAAGGGGCGGCTGACCTGCGGATCCCAGATCCACAGCGCGGCACCGACGAGGGTCAGCATGACGCCGATGGTCACCGCGAGCTTGGTCGCCTCGGTGGCGTCGGTCAGCTTGCGCATCAGCAGCCGTTCGAGGCCACAGCCGAACAGCGGCGCGAGGACGAACACCACGAGCGGCAGCGCCAGCCACGTCGGCCAGCCCCAGCCGAACCGCAGCTGCCAGTAGGAGAACGCGGCGAACATGCCGAACGCGCCGTGGGCCAGGTTGAACACGCCGGACGTGGTGTAGGTGACCACCAGACCGCTGGCCGCGATCGAGTAGATGGCCGCCGTCACCAGACCGAAGATCGTGTAGGCGATGAGCTCATGCATCCGGTGTTGACCTCCGGGCGGTCAGAAATGATCGGATCACACAGTGGACAGCGGGTCCGGCAGGTCGCCACCCGGGACCGGGCGACGCGCGGTCCCGGGTGGCGATGGTTGCTCGTCGTCTTGCGAAGGATCAGGGCGTTACGGTCGGCGCGTTCTGCGGGTCGCAGTCGTACTTCCCGATCTCCTTGGGGATGACCTGGGTGAACTTGTCCGCCTCGACCTTCATGACGATCCAGCACTCGGACGTCTTGTTCTCCGACGGGGTGATCTCACCCTGCAGGCCGCCGCCGGTCCAGTTCTTGACCTTGCCGACCTCGGTCATCACGCAGGCCCGGGTCACCTGCGACCCGCATGCCTTCACCGACTGCGCGAACAGCAGCCACGAGGAGAAGGCGGTGGAGCTGAAGAAGGTGAGCTTGGCCTTCGGCGCGTGCTCCTTCAGGATCTTCAGGAACTGCGCCACCGCGGGAATGGTGTCGGCGGTCTCGAACGGCGTGGTGGGGATGTAGACGTAGTGGTTCTTCGCGACCTTGCCGGCCAGCGTCAGGTAGGTGGCGTCGTAGAGCTGCGGCGGCGAGATCTGGATGTCCGGGTACCAGTTCTGGGTCGACATGGCCTGCTGCAGGCCGGCGACCGCGGTGACCGTGGCGTTGACGAAGAGGAACTTGACCCCGGCGTTCTTCATGGCCTGCACGTACGGGCCCCAGTTGACCTGGCCGGCGGAGCTGTACTGCGCGGTGTAGACGATCTTCCCGCCGATCTTGGTGATCGCCTCGTTGTACGTGTGCTGTTGCCGGGCGCCCGCGGCGCCATCGGCGTACAGGGTGCCGACCGAGTTCTGGATGCCGGGGTTGTCGGCGAAGAGCTTGTGGAAGCCGCCGACGTTCTGCTGCGTGCTCGGGATCGGGTTGAGCGGGACCATGAGCTTGGCGTCGGCGGCCTTGGCACCGACGGTGGCGGCGGTGAAGTTGGGCATCCCGCACTCCACCCAGGCGTCCACGCCGGTGTCGTCGAGGACGCCCATGCTGCCGACCAGGGCGAGATTGCTCGTGCAGCTCGTCTTCACCTGCGGCAGGTAGTTGCTCATCGCGGAGTCACGCTTGTCGAGTACCAGCTTGCGGCCGTTGATGCCGCCCGCGGCGTTGCACCAGTTGACGAAGGCGTCGGCCCCGTCGAAGATCGGCTGGAGCAGGCCGGGAGCGGCCGCCCAGCCGACGTCGGCGACGGTGCCGACCCGGATCTCGGTGTCGGTGACGCCGACATCGGTGGCGCCCTTGGCGTCGCCGGAGCCGCACACCTCGCCCAGGGTGCCGAAACTCCCTGCCGATTTGCCGGCCGGCGCCGTGCTGTTCTGTGTTGTCGGGCTGGGAGCGCCATGGCCGCCACAGGCGGTAAGCGCTAACAGTAATGCGGTTACGGCGGCCAACGCCGTTGTTCGCTGTCGCATGGCTGACCCCTTTCTGCGTTAGACCAGATGGTCGTTGAATCTGCTCGGCGCCAGATGCCCCGGTTCCACTGAATGGCATGGCTGACACCCCGGAACAACGGCGAACCTCCGGAGGTCCGAACAGGCATATATCGATAAGCATCGATATTAATGAGCGTGCGGAATCTGTGCCCGCACGGTAGAACTGGCTAACCGGGCGGCAGCGCTTCCATGTCGACGATCCGGCGGCTGAAGCGCCAGGTGCCCGCATAGCGGGTCAGTTCGTCCAGGTAGCGGCCGAACACCAGCACGATCGGCCCGGTGTCGCGCTCGTACAGCATGGTGAAGTAGGTGCTCGCGACCGCCCGGTCACCGTCGAGCGTGATGGACGGCACCGACAGGAAGTGCTTGTGATAGACGGTCGGCGCCGACGTGTGCTGGTCGGCGAACGCGATGAGGCTCTCGGTGCCGGTATGCGCGAACATCGGTTCGCCCCGGCGGCGCACGTCGAACACCCCGTCCGGGGTGAAGGTGTCGGCCCAGGTCGCGCTGTCACCGTAGTCGAGCGACTCGGCGTAGCGCACCATGGTCCGGGCCACCGCGCGTTCGTCCTCGAGGTCGGCTACCCGGCGGCGCAGTTCGGCGACTTCATCGTCAGCCATCGGTACCTCTCTTCTGCGGTCCCAGTCCTCTACGCGGCGGTCAAGCCGGCCACGTCGAGCAGTTCGATCCGGTTGCCTTCGGGATCCTCGACAAAGGCGAACCGGGCACCGGGCCGGAATTCGGTAACCGGTGTCGCAATGGCGCAGCCGAACGCCGCGCACTCGTTGACCAGCTCCTCGATATTGCTGACGAACAGGCTCAGGTAGCGAAATCCGGCGGCCGGCACCGATCCGGGCGGGTTCGAATCCTGTGGCGCCGGTTCGAGGGCAAGGAGCTTCACGACCGAACCGCCGGCCCCGAACCGCCACATGTGTGTTCCCGGAAACTCCAGATCACCGAGGTATGGAAGGCCCAGCACGTCTCGATAGAACGTGAGCGCTTTCTCCGGATCGCGCACGACGATGCCGATCTCGATCGCTTCGTTGTTGATGACCGCTACCATTCCCGCATCCTTTCTTGATGCAGTCTCCTGAGTCGGACGGCCGTCCGCGGGAGCGGCGATGCCGTCGAGCGGCGCTCAGCTGCCCGGAAGCCGCCAGCCCTCGGGGTACCGGGCGCCCGACACCGGGTCGGCGGCGAGCACCGCGTCGATGCGAACCAGTACCTCGGCCGGCAGGTCGATGTCACAGGCGGCCGCATTCTCGGCGAGGTGATCGGCGCTCGTACTGCCCGGGATCGGCAGGACCAGGGCGGAACGGCTGAGCAGCCAGGCCAGCGCGAGCTGACCGGGGGTGATGTCCAGTGCACCGGCGAGTTCGCCGAGCGTCGCGGCCAGTTGCTGGTTGTGGCGCAGATGAGCACCCCCGAAGCGGGGCAGCCGGGAGCGCAGATCCGAGTCGGCGAAGCCGGTGACGCTCTGCAGGCGACCGGTCAGCAGCCCCTTGCCGAGCGGCGCGAACGCGATCAGGGCCGCCCCGAGCCGGTCGCACTCGGGCAGTACCCCGGCCTCCACGCCACGTTCGAACAGCGAGTATTCGCTCTGCACCGAGACCAGCGGATGCACCGCGGCCGCACGGCGCAACTGCTCCGGCGTCACCTCGGACACCCCGAGATAGCGGACCTTGCCCTCGGCGACCAGCGTGGCCATCGCCCCGACGGTCTCCTCCACCGGCACCTGCGGGTCGACCCGGTGCAGTTGGTACAGGTCGATAACGTCCGTCCGGAGCCGGCCGAGCGAGGCCTCCACACCGGCCCGGACGTACTCCGGACGTCCGTCGACCACCCGCCCCGCGGCCGAGGGGTTCGCGACCAGCCCGACCTTGCTGGCCAGGATTACGCCGTCGCGGCGGCCGGCGAGCGCGGCGCCGAGGCGCTCCTCACCGACCCCGGCGCCGTACGAGTCGGCGGTGTCGAACAGCGTGATTCCCAGGTCGAGCGCTCGATGCACCGCCCGGGTGGCCCGGTCGGCCGAGACCGCGCCGAAGTAGCCGTCGACCAGGCCCATACAGCCCAGCCCGATGGCCGAGACGGCAGGCCCGCCCCGGCCAAGGGTTCGCAGCCGCATCGCTCAGCTCCGATCGCCGCGGGTCATGAGCCGAAGTCGTAGGAGACTTCGCCCATCGCGCCGGCCGCGAGCAGGCCACCGTCGATGACGAAATCCGAGCCGGTGATGAAGGACGCCTCGTCCGAGGCGAGGAACGCGACCAGCGCCGCGATCTCCTCCAGCGTGGCACCCCGGCGCATCGGGGTGGCCAGCCGGATCTTCTCGGTCATCTCCGCGGCGCCGTCGGACATCGGCGAGGTGACGAGCCCGGGATGGACCGCGTTCACCCGGATACCCCAGCCGACGAACTCCAGCGCGGCCGTCTTGGTCAGCCCCCGCAGCGCCCATTTGCTGGCGTTGTACGCCGGCAGCGCGAAGCCGTAGAAGGCCGCCGCCGAAACGGTGTTCACGATCGAGCCCCCGCCGGAGTCCCGCATCGCCGGTGCGCACAGCTGCATCCCGTACATGGCACCGTCGAGGTTCACCGCCATCACCCGGGACCAGTCCTCGGGCGTGACGGTGGCCAGCGTTTCCAGCACACCGATGCCGGCGTTGTTGACCAGGACATCGAGGCGGCCGTGCTCCCCGACGACGTCGGCGACCACACCCGCCCAGGCCGCCCGCGAGCTCACGTCGAGCCGGGCGTAGCCGACGCCGTCGCCGATCTCCGCACTGTCGTGCACGTCGCAGCCGATCACCGTGGCGCCCTCGGCGGCGAACCGGCGCGCCTCGGCCGCGCCCTGCCCCCGAGCGGCCCCGGTGACCAGGACCACCTTCCCCGCGAAACGTCCGTCAGCCATGCTCATGCCTCCTTGACCGGCTCGGCGGCGGCGTAGACGCCGGCCTGGTATGCCCACACAAGGGCGTTGCCCAGCGTCGCGCCGCCGGACCAGTACGCGCCGTGCCCCGGCGATCCGACGCAGTTCCCGGCGCCGTACAGGCCGGGAATCGGGTCGGCGTCGCAGTCGATGACCTGCGCCCGTTCGTTGATCGACGGCCCGCCGTTGGTGTCGAAAGCGGCCGCGCCGATCAGGATCGCGTGGTACGGCCCGGTCGACGCGAACGGGTACATGGTCCGGTTGACGCCGCGGGTCAGTCCGAGCACGCTGTACCCGCGCTCGCCCGGCGCGG
This sequence comes from Dactylosporangium sp. NPDC000555, assembly GCF_040300025.1. Classification (NCBI taxonomy): domain Bacteria; kingdom Bacillati; phylum Actinomycetota; class Actinomycetes; order Micromonosporales; family Micromonosporaceae; genus Dactylosporangium; species Dactylosporangium sp. NPDC000555. The sequence continues at coordinate 11,058 of NZ_JBEPDB010000054.1, forward strand.
TGCCGCGACCGAAGTCCTCGTCGTGCCCGTTCTCCGCGAAGGTGTTGAACCGCGTCACCGTCCCGGCGAGGTTCGCCGCGAAGTCCGGCGCCAGCCGCAGACCACCCGTCTCGCCGGCGAGCTTGGCCAGCCGCTCGTCGATCGCCTCGGCCAGCTCCTCCCAGGTGTCGCCGGAGACCACCAGGTCCCACGGCTGGCCCGGGTACGGCACGGGGTACTTCACGCCCATCTCGGGGTTCTGCGCGAGAGCGTCGTCGTACACCTGGAACAGCACGGTGTTCTCGTACGCCTTGGTGGTCGCGTCGTAGACGGTGTGGATGCGCCCGCGCTCGTTGTAGTGCGCCTTCTCGTTGACGACGCGTACCCCGTGCCGGTTCACCAGCACCATGCTGTCGCCGTACAACCAGAAGGCCATCGAGTCCGACCGGTGGGTCTCGCGCACCTCCTCGACCGCCATCTGGCCCCACCAGACGCTGTCGATGTTCTCGGTCATGGCGCCGAGCTGCTGGGCGATGCGCAGGAACACGCCGGTGTTGGTCTTCGGTGCGGTCGCGCCCCACACCGTGCCGCGCAGCTTCTCGGTGCGCAGCTGCTCGTCGTGGAAGAAGCCACCGCTCGCGAAGATCACCGCCTTGCGGGCGCGCACCGTGACCGTTCCCAGTGCGGTGCTCGCGGCGACCCCGACGACCTCACCGGCGGCGTTGACGAAGGCCCGCTCCACCCGGTGTCCGGTGCGCACCTCGATGCCGGCGCGCTGGCTGTGCGCGTAGAGCAGGTCGACGGTGGCCTGCCCCTGCCCGGGACCGTGGATCCCGCCGGTGTCGGCCATCATGGCGCGGCCGTACTCCACCTTGTTCTCCGGCAGTTCGCTGTGGTACTCGATGTGGCCCTGCGGGTTGAACACCGCGTCCGGCGTCACGCCGTCGCTGAACACCGAGCCCATCGCGCCGATCCTGTCGAGCTCTTCGGTGGCGACGGACGCGACGTCGTAGTACGTCTCGAACAGCCGGTACGCCCGCGCCGGGATGCCGAGGGTGCTGGAGTTCGGGTCGTAACGGGACGGGTAGGACAGTCGGGCCATCAGCCGCAGGCAGTCCTCCTTGGGGTCGGCGATGCCGGCCTCGCGCATCTTCGGGTTGTTGGGAACCCAGTACTCCCCCGACGAGATCCGCATCATGCCGCCGACCTCATCATCGGCCTCCAGCATCACCACCTCGCAGCCGCGCCCGCGTGCGATCGCGGCCGCGACGAACGCCGCGAACCCCGACCCGACCACGACCACGTCGGTCTCGGCACTCCAGCTCCGCGGGGGGCGCATACTCTGTATGCCTGCCATCGGTCACGTTCCTTTCGCGTCTTCAGCCATCGAAGGTGCCGTAGGTGCTCTTAGCCGAGAGCGGCGTCAATCGTCCTGCCGGCCGGCTCAAATGCCCTGATCGGCGATGGACAGCCCGAACTGCTGGGCGCCGTAGGCCATCAGGATCGGTTCGGCGACATTGCTGTTGTGCAGGCTTCCGGCGTGAATGTCCCGCCAGGCCCGCTGGATCGGATTCAGTTCGTGCAGCACCCGGCCGCCGGAGTTGGTGAACACCCGGTCCACGGCGGAGCCCGCCAGCTGGGTGGCGCGCACCTGGTCGAGCCGGCCGCGTGCGCGCAACTCGATCGGGATCTCCTTGCCGTCACGGGCGAGCGCCATCATCTCGTCGAGATCGCGCATCATCTGCAGCCGGGCGCCGTCCAGCTCGCCGGCGGCCTCGGCCACCCGCGCCTGCGAGAACGGCTCCTCCGCCACGCGGGAGCCCTTGGAGATCCGGACCCGGTCGGCGGTCCACGCGATGTGCTCGTCCAGCGCACCCTGCGCGGCACCGAGCAGCGGCGCGGTGATCCCGAAGCTGAACACCGACCCGAACGGCAACTGGTAGATCGGCGAGTCGCTGGTGACACTGCCGGAGGTGAAGGGGTGGGTTCGGTGCTGCGGGACAAAGGCGTTGTCCACGACGACGTCGTTGCTGCCCGTTCCGCGCAGACCCACCACGTGCCACACGTCGTCGACGACGTAGTCGGTGCGTGGCACCAGGAAGCACAGCCGGCGTACCGTGCCGTCCGCTTCGGTCGCGGCGCCGCCCAGGATCACCCATTCGGCGTGGTCGGAACCGGACGAGAACGACCACCGGCCGCTCAGCCGATACCCGCCGTCGACGATCTCGACCTGGCCCCGCGGCGTGTACGAGGAGCTGATCAGCACGTCGTGGTCGGCGCCCCAGACGTCCTCCTGCGCCTGCTGCGGCATGAGCCCCAGCTGCCAGCTGTGCACCCCCACGACGGCGTACACCCAGCCGGTGGAGGGGCAGGCGGCACCGATGATCATCGCCGCCTCCATGAACACCTGCGGGTCGTACTCGAAGCCGCCGTACATCGCCGGCTGCAGCACACGGAACAACCCGGCTGACTTGAGATCGTTGATCGTCTCGTCGGAGATACGCCTGGCGTTCTCGGTGTCGAAGGCGCGCTCGCGAAGCACGGGTGCCAACGCGCGGGCCTTGTCCAGCATGTCGTCCGGGCTCATGCCCGACCTCCTTGGATCCTCGCGATGAGCTCCGGCAGCGCGGTGCTCCAGGACACTCTGCGATCGAGAAGTGGTCTTGTCCACCAACGCATCCCAATGAGCGGCACGGCGACCCGGCCCGGATCAGGACGCCGGCGTCCAGGACGAACGTGTCCTGGTAGCTGCCCGCCGATTCTGGAATTGTGGGGGGATGGAGCCCGCGTTCGTACTTGTGCACAGCCTGCTGCTGGGCCCCTTGACGTGGGCTCCGGTCGCGGCCAGGCTGGCATCCTCGGGTGCGACGACGATCGTGCCGTCGCTGGTCGATGTGACCGACGCGGACGACCCGCCGTTCTGGCCACGCGTCGTCGACAGGGTCGATGACGCCGTCTCCCAGGTGCCGCGGGGTCAACCGGTCTTCGTGGTCGCACACAGCAACGCCGGCCCGCATGTTCCGGTCATCGTGCACGCGGCTCGGCGTCCGGTCGCCGGGTGCCTGTTCGTCGAGGCGAGGCTGCCCTCCCGTACCGGGCCGACGGCTACCGCGTCGCCGGAGCGGCTGAGCTACCTGCGCACCCAGGTGACCGAAGGTCGGCTGCCGCGGTGGACGGACTGGTGGGACGAGGACGACGTCGCGACGCTGTTTCCCGATCCGCGGACCAGGTCGACGGTCTCGGCCGAACAGCCACGGCTTCCGTTGAGCTACTACGAACAGCAGATTCCCGTACCTGACGGCTGGGACAACCGGCCGTGCGGGTATCTGCTGTTCGGGCCGTCGTATGACCACATGGCGCAGGACGCCCGCGCACGTGGCTGGGACGTCGACCAGATCCCTGGCCAACACTTGCACCAACTCGTCGATCCGGACGCGGTGGCCGCTCGCATCGTCACCATGACCGGAAGGTGGGACGGTTAGCTACTGCTCCTGCTGCTCCCGCTGCTCGATGATCAGGCGGAGCAACCACACCCGCAGGAACTGCGCGAGGGAGTAACGCAGGAACACCCCGGACCCCGTCACCGCGCACGCGATACCCAGCATCGCGACGATCTGCGCATCGTTCTGGTTCAGCGGGTTGTCGGTGTTGTGGGACAGGAAGTAGCCGACCACGCCGAGCACGATGCCCAGCAGCGCGAGCAGCATGCCCAGCCGGGCCAGAACCCGGTCCCGGCCCGGTGCGGGCGCCGGCAGTTTCATTTCCGCGATCCGCTCCCGGAAGGCATCGGCACGGGTGCCTGGTTGAACATCGACGCTCATGATTCTCCTCGACAACGCTCGTTCGGCGATGGGCTCGACCGTGGTGCCCTGCGGCCACTGTTCACGCCGAGGTACCGCGGGTCAACTCTGGTATCTCATTCAGTGGCACCGTTCGCCACGCGACCCGGGGCATCAGGTCTACCGTGGCTGGATGGTCACGTTCGCTTCTATCGACGCTGCCTTGGCGGAGATCGCCGCCGGCCGACCGGTGGTCGTCGTCGACGACGAGGACCGCGAGAATGAGGGCGACCTGGTGTTCGCCGCCGAGCTTGCGACCCCCGAGCTGGTGGCGTTCATGATGACTCATTGCCGCGGCCTGGTCTGCGTACCGATGGAGTCCGACGCCCTCGAACGGCTCGAGCTCGGTCCGATGGTGGCGCGGAACACCGAGAGCATGGGGACCGCGTTCACCGTGTCCGTCGATGCCCGGGAGGGCATCAGCACCGGAATCTCGGCCGCCGACCGGTCCCGCACCATCCGGCTGCTGGCCGATCCGACCACCAAAGCCAGCGCGATCGCACGTCCCGGTCACGTGTTTCCGCTGCGGGCCCGGCCGGGCGGGGTGCTACGCCGCGCCGGTCACACCGAGGCCGCGGTGGACCTCGCGCGGCTGGCCGGGCTACGTCCGGCCGGCGCCATCTGCGAGATCGTCAACGCCGACGGCAGCATGGCACGGCTGCCCGAGCTGTCCGCGTTCTGCGAGCGCCATGACCTGCTGCTGATCTCGATCGCCGACCTGATCAGCTACCGGCGACGCTACGAGCAGCAGGTCGAGCGGGTGGCCATCGCCGAACTTCCCCTCGACGCGGGCAGGTTCCGCGCGCTCGGCTACCGCAGCCTGCTCGACGGTACCGAGCACCTGGCACTGCTCACCGGTGAGATCGGCGACGGCACGGACGTGCTTGTCCGAGTACATTCGGAATGCCTGACCGGCGACGTGCTGGGATCGCAACGCTGTGACTGTGGTGCCCAGCTCCGCGCCTCACTCGCAGCGGTCGCCCGGGAGGGGCGAGGCGTGGTGATCTACCTCCGTGGGCATGAGGGTCGCGGCATTGGCCTGCTGCACAAGCTGCGTGCCTACGCGTTGCAGGACGCCGGTGCGGACACCGTCGACGCCAACGTGCGACTGGGCCTGCCGGCCGACGCCCGGGACTACGGGATCGGCGCCCAGATCCTCGTCGACCTGGGGGTGCGCAGCATGCGGCTGCTGACCAACAACCCCACCAAACGCGCCGGCCTGGAAGGCTACGGACTCGAGATCGTCGGACGGGTCGGGATCCCGGTCCGGTCAAATCCGCACAACCTCCGCTACCTGCGCAGCAAGCGTGACCGGATGGGCCACGATCTGTCGGGACTGCCCTGGTACGACGACGACGTGTCGTGGGCCGCCCTGGCGCACCGTGGCGTCCGCAGCGCCACCCCTGCCGATCATCGCGGCCGGGTGAGCATGTTCGGCCTTGCCTCCGAGGACAACGACCCGGCCTGAGCCCCGGCGCGGGCTCCGGGTCAGCATGTGCCGCACAACCTGCTCGAGCGCGGCCGGCGCTCGACACCTGCGGATCCGCCGCTAAGACGCAGGCGGCGAGGTCTCGGTGCGGCGCAGGCGATACAGCACGTGCTGTGCCAGCGGGTGATCGGCGCCGAGGCTCGGGTGGATGAAGTCGTCCGCCGGGTCGCGGTGCATCCCGATCCGCCGCATCACCGCCTGCGACGGCGTGTTGGTGACGGTTGTCATCGACACGATCTCGTCCACGCCGGCACCGCTGACCTCACCGCCGGCCCTGTCGCCATCGCCCGTGCCGTTCGCGGGCCGGAATGCGTAGTCGCGGGCCGCGATCGCCGCCTCTGTCGCGTACCCCTTGCCCCAGGCCCGCCGGGCCAGCCGCCAGCCGATCTCCAGCGCCGGTGCCCACGGCGTGTCGATCCGCTGCCAGACCAGCCCGACGAACCCGATGAACGGATCGTCGGCCGTGGACACGGCCCACAGCCCGTAGCCGTACTCGTCGAACTGCTGCACGATCCGGTCCACGAACGTGTCGCTCTCCCTGCGGGAGAGGGTCCGGGGGAAGTACCGCATCACCTCGGGATCCGCGTTCAACGCCGCGAACGGCTCACGGTCGTCGTCGGTCCACCGGCGGAGCAGGAGCCTCTCGGTGCGCATCCCCCCAGCCTGCCAAACGAGCGGCCGCGAGTCACCCGGGCGGCGCAGTCCGTGCCTGCGATCTGCATCGCCCGACCATCATGTTCGCCGTGATCACGGAGTAAAAATGCACACGGAGCAGCACGTTCGCTCCGTGATCAAGGAGAACCCCGTGCACTGCGGGCGCCGGAGCGCATGACCACGGAGACTTTGCTCGGCGGACCGCCGCTGCCAGCCAATTGACTGTCGCTCTAAGTGATCGAAAAGAGACGATCAACGGGGTCGACAACGGCGGACAGTGACGCGCCGGGCACGAGAGCCGGGTCATCGGCGCGGATCGTGTCCGCCTCGAACGTGGCGAACCCGGGCCCGCTGATACGCACGTGGAGTTCCAGCCCAGGATCCTCTCCGCCCAGATGGTTCGCCACCGCGAGAATCTCTGCCGTCGCGGCGACACCGGCGGCGGATAGCCGGCGCGCGTCGCTGCGCGAACGGGTGACCAGCCGCCAGCCGAAGACACCGAACCCGATCCCAACGATCGTCGTCAGTACGTCACCGGCAAGCAGGTCCCAGAAGTCCGCGGGCGACCGCCGTGGGTCAAGCGTCACGGCGACGGCGAGCAGGACCGGTCCGGGCAGGCAGATGGCCAGGAAGAGCAGTCGGCACAGAAGCGCGCCGATCGGACCGATGCGCACTTCCGCTTCCCGCGGGGTACTCGTCACCCTCGCACCCTAGTGCGGCGCCGAGGCGTGCTGCCGGTGCCTGCGACGGCGGCGGCGCTCGCCGCGACCAGTAGCGCGAGCGCGGCGGGGATGCCGAGGGCGACCGACAGCGGTACCGTCCGCGTGGCCGCGCCGATGAGGACCGGGCCGGCGAGGAAGCCGGCATAGCCCATGCTCACCGCGACGGCCAGGGCCCGCGCTCCCTCGGCGAGCACGGTCGGCGCCGCGAACCCGCACGCTGCCGAAGCGGTCGACGAGCCGCCCGGCGACCATCTGCCCCACGATCGGCCCGGCGGCGAGCCCGAGCAGCGCCACGCTGAGCCGGAAGTCGTCGAGCCCGAGGCCGTGCTTGACCGCGGGCACCCGCGCGGTCCACACCCCGAGGGCGCCGCCGGAGAGCGGTCACGCCTCGGCGAGTAGGCGGGCGGTCGGCAGCTTCCGCAGCAGGCGCAGCGGCAGGACCGTCGCCGCCGCCGTGGCCAGGACGCCGGCGACGGCCGTGGTGGCGGCGACCGCATACCCCACCGCTGGGAGACCACCGTTGAGCGTCGCCGCGACGCCGAGCCCGCAGGCCGCGCCCGCCACGCCGCCGCAGACGCCGAGGATCGCGGCCTCGTAGCCGGCCAGCCGGCCGAGCAGGCGGTCGCTCCAGCCGACGGCGCCGAGCAGGGCGAACTCCGCCGCCCGCTCGCGGATGTTGACGTAGAGGACATCGCCGACGGTGGCGGCGCCCAGCAGGATCGTGATCGCCGCCGCGATGTAATCGGTCGACTGGACCTGCACGGTGATCGCGTCGCCCAGCAGCGTGCCGGTCACCGTGCCGCGGAAACTCAACGTGATGACCGCGAGCAGGGTCAGCGCCGCCACGCCGAGGGCGAGGCTCAGCGCGCCGAGCGCCGTCCGGCCGGGCGCCCGCAACACGTTGGCCCACGCCAGACCGCCCACCCGGCGCGGGACACGGCCGGCGCGGACCCTGGCGACCGCCGGGCGGATCGCCCTGACCGGCGCCGCGCGGGTCGCCTGCCATGCCGGTACGAGCGAGGCCAGCAGCGTGAGCAGCAGCGCCGCCGGTAGCGCGAGCAGAAGGTACGGGATCCGCAGGTGCACGTTCAGCGGCAGCGCCGCGGCCAGCGCCAGCGCGGTGCCGGCCACCCCGGCGATCAGGCCGACCACCGTCGACTCGGCCAGCACCAGGCCGAACAGCCGGCGTCTGGGCCAGCCGAGGCACGCCAGCACGCCGAGTTCGACGACGCGGGTGCGCACCGCGGCGCCGGTCGCGTTCGCCACCGCCAGTACGCAGGCGACCAGGACCAGCCCGGCCAGCAGAAGGCTCTTGCGGTCGATCGCCGCGACGATCACCGTGGCCACGCCGGCCTGCAGCCATGGCTGGTCGACCCGCAGTGGTGGCCGGCCGTGCGCGCCCGCCGGCAACGCCGTCGGTACCTCGGCCGGCGAGCCGCCGAGCACGATGTCGACCCGCAGCCCGGTCGCCTGCTGGATCTGGTCGGCGGCGGCGCGCGCCCGCTCCTTCGACAGCGCGTCCATGCCGAGCTGCCCGGTCAGCCGCACCCGGACCGAGCTGATCGGGGCGGTGATGTCCGCGCCGCCCACGGCGCCGAGATTCGTGTACTGCGAGCGCCACAGCGTCGGCATCGCGTCCAGCGTGGTCAGCAACTGTGGGCGTGGCCCGACCGGCCCGGTGAAGTTGGCACTCGGCGCGAGGTTCCGGCCGTTGAGTGCGCGCCGGGCGGCGTCGTCGGCCGGGGCCGCGTCGGTGGCGCGGTACAGGTCGGCCGGCACGGCGGAAAGCTCCGAGCCGACGTCGACCCGCCCCGGGTCGAACACGCCCACCGCGTGCAGGCGGGTCGGCCTGAAGCTGTCGCCCGGCGCCGGCACAAATTGGTGCGGTACCGCCGAGCGCACCGCAGTGTCGGACAACTCCAGCGGCAACGGGTTGAACGGCACGTCGTCGTTCGCGGACAGCCCCCACTCGCCGCCGGTCAGCGGGGTGGCCTCGCCGGGCCGCTGCGGACCGACACTCCAGAAGATCCACACCTGGTCCGACAGGCGATCGCCGATCGTCGTCGGGCGCTCGCCGCCGACGATCATGGACTGCGGCGGCGTATCGTCGGCCAACGGCTGCAGGAGCTGCTGCACGAGGCGGGGATAGGCGTCGTCACCGGAGACTGTCACCTCGCCCAAGCGCGTGCCGGTGTCGGCCTCGTAGCCGTCGACGAGGTTGTCGAACCTGGTACCGGCCGCGACCCCGTCCGCGCCCGCCGAGCCGAGCCGGTCGATCTCCACCAGGGCCTGCTGGTCCAGCGCCGGCCGGGAGGAGACCAGCACCGGCAACGTGGTGCCCTGGGCCGAGCTCCCGCTCAGGTACGTCCCGGCGACGACCGCCGTGTCCAGCCCGTTGAGTCGTGCCTCCTGCTCCGGATCGATCGCCGCGACCAGCATCGGCACGGACACCAGCACGTCGATCAGCGGGTTGGGGCTCGCGTTGCCGGTGGACGCGGGGTCGCTGGACCAGCATTTGACCGCCTGGCGCATGTCCGGCCGCAACGGGTCGACGGTGCCGATGTCGTGGGTGAGGTCGACGCAGACGGCGGTGCGCGAGCCGTCCGGCCGCACTTCCGCGAGCGACGACGCCTGCGGCTGCTCGCCCTCGAACTGCTGGCCGCCGGTGACCCGGTCACCGGGGATGAACTCGAGCCGGTCCGCGGTGACGTACAGGTACGAGGAGCCGTCCGTGAACCGGCTCAGCCCACGGTCCCAGCTCCACGTGGGACGGGCCCGCAGGACCTGCCGGCGCTGCCCGGCCGCGAGATATCGGGTAAGATCGATCGGTACGGCCACGGTGCGCATGACGTAGCCGACCAGCGCGACGGGCGCCGCCACCGACACCCCCGGCACCTGTTGGATGCGGTGCCACTGGTCGAGCGTGATACCACCGGACGTGCTCGCCACCGAGTCGAACGAGATCCGGCCCGGCACCGGGTCCGTCGTCGCCGCCGGGCGCACCAGCAGGTCATACTCGGGGCGGAAATGCTGGCTCACGGTGCCCTCGGCGCGCAGCTGCGAACCCCGCGCCGCCGAGGCCAGCAGCGAGAAGCTCGCCACGGCGACCGCCACGGCGAGCAGCGTCGCCACGACCCGGCCGCGGCGGAACCGCAGCTGCGCCATCACCATCGAGATCACGACACCGCACTCCTCGCCCGACGATCCGCCACGGATCGGCATGGGAGGCGTTGCGCTCGTCGCCGGCACAGGGCCGCGAGCAGCACGACCGTGAACGCGCCGGCCAGCCCGTACCGCGCGGCGACCGGTGCCAGGACAGCGGCGGTGACGCAGAACCCGGCGGCCACGGTGGCAACGGCCAGCGGTCGCGCCGCCGCGACCGGCACCCCGGCCAGCTCTCGGACCGAACCCGCGAACGCGGAGAACGCCCGACGGTTTCGCGCCTTTCCAGCCAGGAAGGCAACGAAAACACCAGCAATGAGCAGACGCGCGAGCCACGCGGCATACGACATGGAGCCCCCATGCACCAATCGCGGCCGTGCCATGATGTTGATAATTTTCGATCATGGGGACGGCATTGCCTGATCACTCTGGCGCGCTTCAAGGGAGGTGTCAACGCTTTCGACCCGCTGCTGGCCGCTCCCGTGCCCCGGCTCCCGGCACCCCTCACCGCAGTTGACGACCGAGCGGTTCCGGCCCGCCCTGTTGCGGATCTTCGGCACCCTCAACGGGGCACCGATCATGTGGAGGCAACGGCTCTTATCGTCTTGGCATGGATGAGGCCCGTTTCTGGATGATCGTCGACAGCAGCTTGGTTGACCCATGTCGCCAAACTGAACTGCTGAACAACGCGCTTGCCGGCTTGAGCGCCGATGACGTCCTGGGATTTCGCCGCCAGTTCGTCGCGGCCCATCGCAGGGCGTACACCCGACGGATGTGGCTCGCCGCCGCCTTGCTGCACAGCCACCCGAAGGGCGACATCGACCTCAGCGACGACAGCTTCACCGACTTCCGCAGCTGGTTGATCAGCCGAGGCCGGCACCCCTTCGAGCTCGCAGTCAACAATCCAGACACAATCATCGATCTACCGGTGGACGGCTGTCATGATCTCTTCTGCCACGGCGAGACGTTCGCGGCCGTCCCGGACGAGGTCTACGAGGAGTTGAGCGGCGAGGAGGTCCCGATCGACGAGGACATCGTCGAGATGCTCGGCGAACTGCCCGACTCGCCCGTCGGGCACAGCACCGCTACTCTGTCCGCCGCCTACCCTCGACTTGCCGCCCGCCGGGGATCGCCCTGAGCATCCATGGAATCCGTACGCCCTCCGAGCGGCACGTCGGACGTGTCGGGCGTCCGGTTCGCGGTACGAGCGTGGTCGAGCGACCGCACGCTTCGCCGGCTGGGTAACCCAAGTACGCTGGGGTGTGTTGATCGTGATCTCCGGCTTACCGGGCACCGGCAAGACCGCCGTGGCCGCCGGTGTCGCCGCCAGGTTGCATGCCGTGCATCTGTCCATCGACGCCGCCGAGGACGCCATGCTCGGCGCCGGCCTGCCATCCGGCTGGGAGACCGGCGTCGCGGCATACGAGGTGACCAGGGCTGCCGCCGAACAGAACCTGGCCCTGGGCTGGGATGTCGTCATTGACGCCGTCAACGACAGCGAACCAGCCCGCCAGACCTGGCGCAGTGCGGCCGAACGTGCGGCCGTCGCGCTGCGATTCGTATTGCTCACCTGCTCCAATCGGGAGGAGCATCGGCGCCGCCTGGAGAGCCGACGGCGAGGGTTGCGCCACCTCCCGGAGCCGACCTGGGACCACGTCGAATCTCGGGCCTCCGCCTATGAGCCGTGGACGGACCGCCACGTCCTGATCGACACCTACGCGCCGCTGGAGACGGTCATCGACGCGACCTACCGGCGACTCGCGGAAAGCCAGTAACGAATCAGCTCACCCTTCGGTCGCGACTGCCGCGATGGCGGCGTGCGGTCGGTGAGCGCCTTCGCTGGGCCGCCGCAGGCGCTCGACTTCCGTGAAGCCGGCGCGCGCCAGTCGCTGGGAGAACTCGTCAACGGGCCAGCGATAGGCGGTCACGACCTTGTGGTCGAAGGCGGCGACCTCGTCACCGTCGAAGAGACCAAGCACCAACGTTCCGCCCGGAGCCAGTACTCGCCGAAACTCGGCGAGTACGCCGTCGAGGTCTTGCGGCGGCAGATGGATCAACGAGTACCAGGCCAGGATGCCGGAGATGGAGTGGTCGGCAACGGCGAGATTTTCGATCGACCCGAGTTGGTAGCTGCCGCCCGGGTGGGCTGCCCGCGCATGGGCGATGAACTCGGGGACCATGTCGACTCCCGTCGCGTCGACGCCCAGCGAGCGAAGGTAACCGGTGATATGCCCAGGCCCGCAACCCAGATCGAGCACCGTGCCGGACCGGCCCACCAGATGCCGCCCGATGATGGCCAGATCGTCGGCGTGGACCCGCTCGCTCGTACCGAACAGCTCGATGTAGAGACCCGCGACGGACGCATATGCCTGCCGAACCAGTTCCATGTGTCGTCGCCGGAATCAGTTGCCGCCGATACCGGTGTCCATGACCTTCGCGGACGCCTTCACCTCGGCGCGCTTGGTCTGCTTGCCGCCGGTCGTGGTGATCGTGTAGGTGTGCGTCTCGACGCTGCCAACCGGGCCGCCGCAGGAGAACGTGAACGTCTCGGTGCCGGTGGCCGGGTAGTTGCCGTAGCTTCCGGGCAGCTCCGGGTTGTCCACCGACAGCCCCACGCCGGTCGCGCCGGTGACCTTCCACTTGATGATCACCGGTACCGCCTCGGCACGGAACACGGCCGTGCCTTCGGGGCACTTGGGCTGCTGCACGATCTTGAACTCGACGATCTTGGTCGCGCCGCTCGACTTGCTGTTCTTGGTCGGGCTCGGCTTCAGCGACGAGGTGGCACCGGCCGGCACCATCGACGACGAGTCGGACGGTGTTTCGGCGGTGTCCGAGGAGCAGCCGGTGGCACCCAACGCGGTGAGCGCGATCGCGGTGGCGGCCATCGAAAGGCGGACGGTCCTGCGGTTCATGGTGTACCTCCCGGCAGCGGGCGTTCGGTTGACGCATCTGACGGTAGAGGCATCCCGACCCGGACTGATCCTGGATTCGTGCCACACCCGGCAAGTGGTTGGGCAACACGCGAACCGTCGCACCGGGTACGGTGGCGAAATGTCACCATTGCGAGTCGTGCCGATGAAGGACTGTTGATGATCACCGATCCGACGATCCTTCGCATCGGCGAGGGCGTGGCGTTGAACCATGGTCAGGGGCAGCGTGAGGCTGCTCGCCATGTGTTCGCGGAGATCTGGGAGGAGATCGGCGGGGAGCAAGGGGATCCGCTGCACGTTTGTGTGCTCGCGCACTCGATGGCCGATGTGCAGGACGATGTCCACCAGGAGCTGGTCTGGGACCAACGGGCCTTGGCGGCGGCCGGCCTGCTCACCGACGACCGGGCGGCGCAGGCCGGGGTGACGCTGTCCGCGGACGGCCTGTTTCCGTCGTTGCACCTCAACCTGGCTGACTGCTACCGCAGGCTCGGCGATCTCGGCCTGGCCCGGGAGCACCTCCAACAGGCGCAGGCCGGGATCGGCGCGCTCGGCGATGACGACTACGGACAGCTGATCAAGAGCGGCCTGGAGCTGCTGACGCAGCAACTGGCTCGCAAGTAACCGCGACTGCCGCGACGGCGGCGTGCGGTCGGTGAGCGCCTTCGCTGGGCCGCTGCAGGCGCTCGACTTCCGTGAAGCCGGCGCGCGCCAGTCGCCCGGAGAACTCGTCAACGGGCCAGCGATAGGCGGTCACGACCTTGTGGTCGAAGGCGGCAACCTCGTCGCCCACGAAGATGGCAAGCACCAGCGGACGCATCTGCCTGCCGAACCTGCTCCACGTGCACCGCGTGACTATAGGACCTCCGTGTCACCGTTCGCTGCGGAAACCGAAGCCGCTGCGGTGGAAGACCAGGGGCAGCGAGTGGTCGGCGTGCTGCACCGCGTGCAGCCGGAGCAGCACGATCGTGTGGTCGCCCGCCTCCACCTCGCGGTAGATCGTGGTGTCGAACTGCGCGAGCCCGTCGGGCAGCGTCAGCGCGCCGTGCTCGCTCAGCAGGACCTCGACGTCGTTGAAGCGGGACTCGGGTGGGCCGGCGAGCTGGCGGGCCAGCCCGCCGTGCCGGTCGGCGAGGATCGTCACGCCCAGGTGCGCCGCGCGCCGCAGGTCGGGCCAGGTCTTGGACGCGTTGGCGACGGAGAACGACACGAGTGGCGGGTCGAGGCTGACCGACGTGAAGGAGCTGGCCGCGAGGCCGACGAGGGCGTCGTCGACCTGGGCGGCGACCGCGACGACGCCGCTGGGGAAGATGCCGAACGCCTGGCGGAGGCGCACCGGGTCGAGATCCTGGTTGGTGGGGAAGGGCTGGGAAAGCTGGGGCATGTCGATCAACTCTCAGGGGATCAGTCGAGGTGGGGTGTCGGCGAAGCGGCCTGGAAATGTGCGCGGAGGGTGTCGGTCTCGTACTCGTGCCGGTAGAGGCCGCGCTTGCGCAGGATCGGCACGAGCTCGTCGGCGATCACGTCGAGGCCGTCGATCAGCGCATCGGGCTGGAGGTTGAAGCCGTCGATCGCGCCCGAGTGGAACCAGTCCTCGATGTGGTCGGCGAGCTGCTCGGGCGTGCCGACGAAGCCGGCGTGGCCGGAGCCGGTGTAGCGGGTCTGCTTCAGGTACTCGCGCACGGTCGGGTTCGTGCGCCGGATCTGGGTGACGATCGACTCGCGGAACCCCATGCTGCCCTGGAAGGTCTGCGTGTCCGCGGGCGCGGCCAGGACCTCCTCGGGGAACGGCTCGTCGAGCTCGAGCTTCGAGGCGTCGTACCCGATCGACTGGGACAGCCATTGGATCGAGTAGGAGGCCGGGCCGGCGTCGTGCAACTCGTCGCTGCGCCGCTTGGCCTCCTCCTCGGTGCTGCCGAGGCTGAGCAGCAGACCGGGAAGGATCTTCACGTCGTCGGGCGAGCGGCCGTTGTCGCGCGCGAGGCGCTTGACGAGACGGTAGTGCTCGATCGCCTTCTGCTTGGTCAGTTCGGCCGCGAACACGCCCTCGGCGACCCGGCCGGCCAGCGCCCGTCCCTTGGGTGATCCGCCCGCCTGCAGCAGCACGGGGCGGCCCTGAGCGGAGGGCGGCACGCGGAGCCGGCCGTCGACGTGGAAGAAGTCGCCGTGGTGGTGGACGTCGTGGCCGGTCGCGGCCGAGTCCCACAGCGCCGTGACGACGTCGACGAACTCGGCGGCCCGTTCGTACCGGTCGTCGCGCAGCGGCACGTCCGCCAGGCCGAAGTTGCGGGCGGCCTGCGCGCCGCGGGTGGTGACGATGTTCCAGCCCGCGCGGCCGCCCGACAGGGTGTCCCACGAGAGCAGCCGTTCGGCGAGCTCGAAGGGGTCGTTGAAGGTCGTCGACGCCGTGGACACCAGACCGACGCGCTGCGTCGCGGCGGCGACGTAGCCCCAGTTCACGGTGGGTTCGAGCCGGATCGGGTTGGCGTCGTACGCGGGATCGCCGAGCACCGGCCCGTCGGCCAGGAAGATGGCGTCGAGCGTTCCCCGCTCGGCCGTGCGGCCGATGCCCGCCCAGTAGTCCGGGTCGACGAAGGAGTCCTTCTTCAGCAGCGGCGACTGCCACGCGGCCGGCAGGTAGCCGAGGACGAGCACGTTGATGCCGAGGATGACGTGTCCCGTACGGCGATCGGTCATGGTGTCTGCTCCGGGGTCACAGGGAGGGCTGGGGTTCGGGTACGGGAAACGCGGCGCGGCCGCCGGCAGGGCGCGCCGGGGTCGCCAGGCCGAGGGCCGCGCGCAGCGGTCCGCCCGGCGTCACCGGCGTGAAGCCGTCGGCGAGCAACCGCTCGGCCTCGGTCAGCACCTCGTCCAGGCTCTGGTCGAGGGTCGGCCGCAGCAGGACGCCGCCGGCGTCGCTGTCCGCCGGCCGCAGGCCCAGGGGCGCGATGCGGACGGAGCCGCCGACGCCGACGACAAGGTCGACCGGCGCCGAGTCGGCGGCGACGACGTCGTCCGGCGTGGAGGCGTACCAGGCGATGAGCGAGGCGCCGGTGGCGGGCTCCGGAGCGTTCAGCGGGCCGGTGATGTGGTAGGCGCCGTCGTGGTCGATGTGGACGATCTGGTCGGACTGCACCAGGATGCCGGTTTCGCGGTCGCCGATGATGGAGTCGTAGGGCCAGCTCTGCTCGAGCGCCCGGACGGCGCGGGCCGTGTCGAGCGCCGTCGCCGCGGTGAGCGGCGCGCCGACGCCCAGTCCGGCACCGCCCCAGGCGCCGGTGGCGTCCGGGCCGGGTGCGGCGTACGCGTCCGCCACCCCGAAGAGGACGCCGCTGCGCCCCCGGGAGAGGTGCCCGAGCGATGCCACCCGGCGTGCCAGGTTGTATGGGTGGTCGCGCTGCGGGCTGGCGACGACGAGGAAGCGCGCCCGGCTCGTGCGGCCGGCGAGGATCGCGCCGACGGCGCTGCTGTCCAGCGTCAGGGGCGCCGGGCCGCGGCCGTCGATCCGGTCGATTCCCAGGACGGTGAACGCGATCGGCAGCGCGTCCCATCGGGCGAGCAGGTCGGCGCTGCCGGTCAGCTCGTTGAGGTGCGGCCCGGCGAGGCCTAGTGCGAGGTACGGGGCGGGCATCGGTTTTCCCTTCGCTGGTGGGGCGGCACGGGTCATCGCAGGGCTCCGGCCGGCTGCCACCCGATCGCCGGCCCGATCTCCGCGGCCAGGACGTGCAGCCGGGCTCGGGCGTTGGCCGCGTCGAAGTCGTCGCGGTAGGAGAAGTTGGCGACGAAGTCCGTGGCCCCGGCCGCGATCGCCGGGTCGGTGCCGACCCGCTCGGCGATGTCGTCGGCGGAGCCGTAGAACGGCACGAGGTCGAGGTATTCACGCACGCTCAGGCCGCGCAGTCGCGGGTTGCCGCTCAACGCCGCCCGGTCGGCCAGCGCCTGCAGCCGCGGCCCGAGCACCGGTTCCACCTCGCGCAGCACCGTCTGCTTGTCGCGTCCGGCGTACACGAACCGGAAGATCGCGACCCGTGGGGCCTCGTCGGGGTGGGCGCGCTCGTGCGCCTCCAGGTGGGCCGCGACCTTCGGCGCCTGGCCGGTGTCGGCTGGGTCGAAGAAGGCGCCCTGCTGAAGCCCGTCGCCGGCCAGGCCAGCGGCGGTGGCCTGTTCGATGCTGGTCGCGGCCTGCCACAGGTGTCGTCGCACCCGCGTGCCGTCCGGGTACAGCCGTGGCGCGTCGGCGCCGGGCACCAGTGGCCGGCCGTCGAGCGCCGCGTGCAGCGCCGCGACCTTCCGGTCGAACAGGGCGTGCCGCTGGTCGGCCGACTGTCCGAACGCCGCGAACCCCTCGAGGTTGGCGCCGCCGGTGCCCAGCCCGAGGTGCAACCGGCCACCGGTGAGCGCGTCGACGACCGCCGCGTCCTCGGCGAGGCGCAGCGGATCCTCCAGCGGCAGGGTGGTGATGCCGGTGCCGAGTGTGATGCGCGAGGTTCGGGTGGCCGCCGCGGCCAGGAACGGCAGCGGCGAGGCGAACGGGCCGTCGGTGTTGTCGAAGTGGTGCTGGCCGACCCACACGCTGTCGATGCCGAGCTGTTCGGCGTACGCGATGGTGTCGATGACCTCGTCATAGACCCGCGCGACGTCTTCGATGGCGCGCGAGGTCGTGCGGAAGTTGAGGGCGAAGCCGAGGCGAAGCGGCCGGTGTGACATGTGTGCAGCTCCTGCGATACGGGTCAGTTGCCCTGGCCGCCGCGGTGGGTGAAGGTCAGGTCGGGTACCGGGTCGGCGCCGTTGACGATCCAGTCGCCGAGGATGCGCGCCTTGTAGACCCGCGGGTTGTGGGAGGCGAGGGTGCGTGCGTTGCGCCAGTGCCGGTCGAGCAGCAGCGTCTCGGAGACGCCGGACGCGCCGAGGGCGTCGAAGACGGTCGTCGTGGCCTGCAGCGCGGCGTCGATGATGGCCAGCTGCGCCTGCACCGTGGCCACCTCGGCCTCCAGGATCCGCTGCTTGCGGAGCACTTCGTCGCCGCTGGCGTGGGCCGCCGCGACCAGGTCGATGGCGTGTCCCGCCGCCCGCAGCGCCGCCCCGGCCGCGAAGGCGTACACGGAGAGCTGGCCGACGACCTGCAGCAGCTGAGCGTCGCGGGTCGGGTCGGGGTCGAGCGCCTGGGGGTAGTTGCGGCCGCGGGCCTTCAGCGCGCGGGTCCCGTCGCGCAGCGCCGCCCGAGTGATGCCGGTCAGCACGGACAGCACCGCGGTCTGGTAGAAGTGCCCCTGGTAGACGAAGCGCTCCCCGGCCGGGAAGACGTCGCCCTGCGCCGCGGGAACGTCGGTGTACGTCGCGCTGCCGCTGGCGGTGGTCCGCTGGCCGAAGCCGTTCCAGTCGTCGACCAGCCGCACCCCCGGGTCGTCGCGGCGCACGAGGGCGGTGAGCACGGTGTCGCCGTCGCCCTTGCCGAGCACGTCGAGCCAGTCGGCGTAGAGGCTGCCGGTGGCGTAGAACTTGGCGCCGCTGACCAGCCACCCGTCGCCGTTGCTGCGCACCGTCGTCTTGAGGTTGGCGAATGTGCCGTTGTTGGCCTCGGTCCACCCGCCGCCGACGAACTCACCGGCGAGGAACCGCTGGATCCACCGGTCGTTGGTCTGCGAGGGCGCCGCGTTGAGCCGGTCCTCGACGAAGGCGAGGTGGTTGCGCCAGACGTGCGAGACGTTGGCGTCGGCCTCGGCGAGATCCGCGAGCAATGCGAAGGTCTGCTCCAGTGAGGCGCCGAAACCGCCGAACTCGACCGGGATGCGGACTCGGCCGAATCCGGCGTCCTTGAGCCACTGCACCTGGTCGTGGGGGAAGATCCGGTCCGTCTCCCGGGCGACGTTGTCCTCGGCGATCCGGTCGAAGAGCGGCTGGAAGCGCTCGGAGAGCTCGGCGGCCGTGGCGGTGGCGGGACGCAGGTAGGTCCGCCCGGCGGGGGCGTCAGTCGTGGTCATGATCAGTCCTTGATGGTGGAGGGGGCGAGGAGGTCTTCGCGCCGGCGGGACCGGACGGGCAGGACCGCGTCGAGCAGGGCGCGGGTGGCCGGCTGCCGATCGGTGGAGAACAGCTCATCGGCGGGGAACGTCTCGACGAGCGAGCCCTGGCGCATGACGCCGATGCGGTCGCAGACGAAGTCGATGATCGCCAGGTTGTGGCCGATGAACAGGTAGGTCAGGTCGAGCTCGTCCTTGAGGTCGAGCAGGAGGTTGATGATGGCCGCCTGGGTGGAGACGTCCAGCGCCGAGGTCGGCTCGTCGAGAATCAGCAGATCGGGTTCCAGGGCGATGGCGCGGGCGATACCCACCCGCTGCCGCTGCCCGCCGGAGAACTCGCGCGGATACCGGTCCGCGTAGCCGGCGTTCAGGCCGACGAGCTCCAGCGCTCGGTGGGTCAGCTCGATGGCCTCCCGGCGGCCGGTCGCCTTTCCCAGCCGCAGCAGCGGCCGGGCGATCTGGTCGCCTACCCTGATCCGCGGGTTCAGCGCGGTGGCGGCGTCCTGGAAAACGTACTGGAACCGGCGCCGCAGGTCCCGCAGGCCCTGTTTGCCGGCCGTTCCGACGTCGGCGCCGTCGAACGTGACCGAGCCCGCGGTGAGCGGTAGCAGGGCGCCGGACAGCCGCGCCAGCGTGGACTTGCCGGAGCCGGACTCGCCGATGAGCCCGAAGATCTCGCCGCGGCGCACGCTGAGGGAGACCTCGCTGACCGCGCGGACGGTCGACCGGTGCCGTCCGGTGCCGAGCCCGCCGATCGAGAATTCCTTGGTGACCTCGCGCAGCTCCAGGATCGGGCGGTCGGCCGGCGGCCGGGGGGCTTCGATTCGTTCGCTGAGGCGTACGCGCGCCGTGGCCGCCGGGGCGCCGAGCAGCCGCCGCTGCTGGCCGTCCTGGAGATGGCGCTGCCCGATCTCGGGCACCGAGTCGATCAGGGTGCGGGTGTAGGGATGCGACGGCGCGCCCAGGATCTGCGCGGTCTGCCCGATCTCGACGATCGTCCCCTCACGCATCACCGCGACGCGCGTGCTGGTGTGCGAGACGACGCCGAAGTCGTGGGTGATCAGCAGGACCGCGGTGCCGGCCTCGCCGGCGAGGCCGAGGAGCAGGTCGAGGATCTGCTTCTGGACCGTGGCGTCGAGCGCGGTGGTCGGCTCGTCCGCGATGAGCAGCTTCGGGCCCGACAGTCCGGCGAGGGCGATCATGACCCGCTGCCGCATGCCGCCGCTGAGCTCGTGCGGATAGGACCGCAGCACCCGGTCGGGGTCGCCGATCCCGACCCGGTCGAGCCAGGCCCGGCTCACCTCGAGCGCCTCGTTGCGCGGCACCCGCAGGTGCAGGCGAGCGGTGTCACCCAGTTGGCTGCCGATCGTGAACGAGGGATCGAGTGAGGTCACCGGGTCCTGGAAGATCATGCCGATGCCGGCGCCGCGGAAGACGTTGAGCTGCCGCTCCCCCAGGCCCGCCAGTTCGGTGCCTTGGAAGCGGATGCTGCCCGCGGTCACCCGGGCGTTGCGCGGCAGCAGGCCGAGAATGCCGGCCGCGGTGACGCTCTTGCCGGATCCGGACTCGCCGACCAGGGCCAGTACCTCTCCGGGACCGACCTCGAGGTCGACGCCGCGAACGGCGTGCACGACCGCCCCGGGCAGCTGGAAGTCGACGTGCAGGCCGTCGACGGTGAGCACGGCTGTCATCGGATCACCTCACGGGTTGAGGACGTCGCGCAGGCCGTCGCCGAGCCAGTTGAAGGCCAGGGCGACCAGCAGGATGGCGATGGCGGGGAAGGTGGCGACGCCGGGGTTGCCGGTCACCAGGACCTTGGCGCCTTCGGAGATCATCCGGCCCCAGTCCGGGCTGGGCGGCTGGATGCCGAGGCCCAGCGCGCTCAGGCTCGCGGTGAAGACGATGTTGACGCCGACGAGGCTGGTCCCGTAGATCACGACCGAGGAGAGGAGGTTGGGCAGGACCTCGGTACGCAGGATGGTGGCCTCGGAGGCGCCCAGGGAGCGCGCCGCCTCCACGTAGTCCTTCTCCCGCTCGATCCTCGCCTCCGCGAACACGATGCGGGTCACGTACGGCACGGCGCCGAAGACCACCGTGCCGATCAGCACCCACGGTCCGGGGTGGATAACCGCGGCGAGCGAGAGCGCGACCAGGATCACCGGGAACGCGAACATCAGGTCGATGATCCGCATCAGCACCCCGGAGGTGCGCCGGCCGGCGAACGCCCCGTACAGCCCCAGCACCGTCCCGATCAGCAGCGCCACCGCGACCGACACGATCGAGACGACCAGCGCGCCCCGGCCGCCGTGCAGCAGCCGGCTGAGCACGTCACGGCCCTGGTCGTCGGTGCCCAGCAGGTGGCCGGCCGAGCCGACGGGCGCCAGCACGTTCTCGGGATCGCCGGCGTTCGGGTCGTACGGGGCGAGCCACGGCGCCAGCACGGAGATGCCGATCACGACGATCAGGACGACCAGCCCGAGCAACGCCTCGCGGTTGCGGACGAAGCGGGCGGCCGCGGACCGCCGCAGTCGTGGCGGCGCGCCGGTGCGGACCTCGGCTGTTGTCGTGGTCATGCGCCACCGTGCCTGAGCCGCGGGTTGAGCAGGTCGAGCAGCACGTCGGTGATCAGGTTGACGACCACGAATGTCGTGGCGACCAGCAGGATGCCGGACTGGATCACCGGGTAGTCGCTGCCGGCGATCGCGTTGAGCAGCACGCTGCCGAGACCGGGCCAGGAGAAGATCGTCTCGACGAACACCACGCCGGTGATGACCGAGCCGATGGTGAGCCCGGTCGTGTTGACGATGGGCGGCAGGATGTTGCGGCCGATGTGCTTGCCCAGGATCGCCGCGCGCCCGAAGCCCTGCGACCGGTAGGTGCGGATGTAGTCCGATCCCGCGCTCTCGATGACCGCCGCCCGGACGAACCGGGCGATGATCAGCATCGACACCAGGGAGGCCGCGAAGGCGGGGGCGATCAGGTGCAGCAGCAGGTCGCCGAAGCCGCCGTCGCCGCGCAGGTCGTGCATACCGCCCGGGGGCAGCCAGTTCCACTGGACCGCGGTCAGCCAGATGACGATCAGGCCGAACCAGTAGATCGGCAGGTTGCTGCCGACCTGGACCAGCAGCATCGCCGCCCGGTCGATGAGCCGGCCGTGCCGGATTCCTGAGACGAAGCCGATCAGCACCCCGAGGGCGACGGCGACCACGGTCGTCGCCGCCCCGAGGATGAGCGTGTTCAGAAAGGCCGGGAACACGATGCCCGACACGGGGCTGCGCACGCTCAGCGAGATGCCGCCGCCGTTGGTGAACATGTCCCGCAGCCAGAGCAGGTACTGCTTCCAGGCGGGCTGGTCGAGCCCGTACGCCTGGCGGATCTGCTCGATCTGCTCGGGCGACATCTTCTCGCTCAGCACGTTCTTGACGGGGTCAGCCGGGCCGGCCTTGGAGATGAAGAACACCAGCAGGCTGATCCCGAACAGCAGCGGGACCAGGTTCGCCAGCCGCCACAGGATCCGGCGCGCCATCGTCAGCTCGCCACCCAGATCTGCGACAGGTCGTAGTGGTCCTGCTGCGGCCAGACGAACCCGCCGACGCGCGGCGCGACCGCGTAGTAACGGTTGAAGGAGATCAGCGGGAAGATCGTGGCGTCCTTGGCCCAGGTCTGCGCCGCCGCCTGCCACAGCTCCTTCGACTTGGCCGGGTCTGAGTTGTGCGCGGCCGCCTCGATCGCGCTGTTCGTCGCCGCGCTGGTGTCGGAGTACTTGTCCCCGTTGCGGTTGACCACGCTGTAGTTGTGCGCGATCTTGACCCAGTTGGGGGCGATGTAGCCCCACTCGCCGAGGTTGATGCCGTCGGTCGGCTTGAGGTTGGCCGAGCGCGTCCCGTACGTGATCCACTCGAACGACTCCACCGAGGCGTCGATACCGACCGCCTTGAGCTGCTGCTGGATGAACTCCGCCGTGGGCTGTCCGGTGGTGTCGGTCAGGATCGTGAACTTCACCTCGCCGGGCTGGTAGCCGGCGTCGGCGAGCAGCTTCTTGGCCGCCTCGGGGTCGAACTGGTAGTCGACCGCGGACGCGTCGTACGCCTCGTTGCCCTGGTTGATGATCGAGGTCGCCGGCTCCGCGTAGCCCTTGTAGATCTTCTCGGCCAGGGTCTTGCGGTCGACGGCGTGGATGATCGCCTGCCGCACCCGCTTGTCCTGCAGATACTGGTTCGTGTAGTTGAAGTTGTAGTAGATGATCTGGGGAACGTTCTTGTTCTCCGGCACCGCGAAGCCGGCCTTCTCCAGCGTCGCGACCGAGTCCGGTGGGACGCGGCTGATCAGGTCGACGGCGCCACTGCGCAGCGCGGCGACGCGGCTCTGGTCGTCACCGATCGGCTTGAAGATCACCTTGTCCAGGTGCGGCCGGGCGCCCCAGTAGTCGGGGTTGCGCACCAGCGTGGTGTGGTCGCCGCGCACCCGCTCCTGGAACTTGAACGGTCCCGTGCCGACCGGGTGGTCGGCGAGCCCGTCCTGGCCGTGCTTCTGCAGGGCGGCCGGGCTGAAGATGCCCGACGCCGCGTTGCCGCTGTTGGGGATCTGCCGCAGGTAGTCGAGGAAGGGGTGCTTGAAGACGTACTCCACGGTGTAGTCGTCGATCACCTTGAACGACGCGAGATCCGCGTAGACCAGCCCCATCGTCGCGGCGCTGACCTTGTCGTAGTACTGGAAGGTGGGGTCGGTGAAGCGGCGCACGTTGAACTGCACGGCCTGCGCGTCGAACGGCGTCCCGTCGGTGAACTTGACGCCCTGGCGCAGCTTGAAGGTGTAGGTGGTGGCGTCGGGGCTGACCGTCCACGAGGTGGCAAGCCCGGGCACGATCTTCGGGATGCCGGTCGGCGAGGACAGATCCTCGTTGACGAGGGTCTCGTAGATGTTGCGGTCGATCCGCCAGGTCTCCCACGAGTACTGGCGGTTGGGGTCGAACTGCGTGACCTCCTGGTACTGGCCGACGATGAGCGTGCCGCCGTCGCGGGGCTTGGAGTCCGCGGCCGCCGAGGACCCGGAGCCGGAGCTGGAGCCGCAGCCGGCCAGCAGCAGGGCTGCGCCGGTGGTCACGGCGGTCCAGGCGAGCAGTGAGCGCTGGGATATGGCCATGGCTGGTCGATCCTTTCGTGGAGCATGGGCGCACGCGTCGTCGCTGCGATGCGGTACGGGCGCCTGAGGGGTGGCCACGCAGGCCGGAGATCAAGCCGTGAGATCGGCGTTGTCCGAGGTCGGATTACCTGTTATGCATACCGGAGAAGTAGGAATACCAACCGAGGATGGCATGTCGCTCAAACTTAAGTCAACCTCTTGAGATCTCGGTCATTCGATGAGCAACTAAAGTAGAACTGAAGTTAGTCGTGCTCCTGCCAGAACACGATCGCCTCGTCGTCGCCCAGGTTGCGACAGCTGCTCACGCCCGCCTGATGCACGGTCAGCGCATCGCCCTGCCGGAGGATGGGCCGCGCCGCCGGCAGCACCACCTGGACCAGCCCGACGGCGACGAGCAGCACCTGCGCCTTGTCGGCCCGGAACGCCGGCGCGGCGGCGCCACGCGGCGGGATCCGCACGACGGTCGTGCGCAGGCCCAGCGACTCGCTGTCGATGAGGTACGGCGCGCCGCCCACCCGCCCGTCGGCCCGGGCCAGCTCGTACGAGGGCGGCCGGCCGCGCAGCAGGTGGTCCACCGACATGCCCAGCTTGTCGGAGAGCTCGAGCACCGTCTCCAGCGACAGCGCGTGCTGGCCGCGCTCGGCCTGTGAGATCGCGCTGGCCGACACCCCCACCAGCTCGGCGAGGTGGGCCTGGGTCCAGCCGCGCTGGTGGCGTATCGAGCGCAGGCCGCGGCCCAGCAGCGACGCCGCGCTGGTGGCCTCGACCGTCAGGCCCTCCTCCCCCAGCCGGTAGGGCAGCATGGCGCCGCGGACCTGCGAGCGCCGGCCATCCGCCCGCTCGATGCGCAGATGACCGGCCCGCGCCTCGATCACGCACTGGGCCAGCGTCTGCACTCCAGAGTTCTGGTCCGATGCGGCATCGAACCAGTGCGTCACCACGCCGTGCTGGAGCGCGAAGTGGCCCAGCTGAGCCGTCGCCCGCGCGGCCGCTCGATCGTCCCGGGCGAGGGCGCGCAGATTGATCGCCAGCACGACGCCCGGCCCGCCGGGACGGTCCGTCGCGGATTTCAGGTCCGCGACAAGGTCGTGCAGGCCCATGCCGGCCGGGTAGTACTCGAAGCCGTCCGGCGCCGTCCACCGGCGCGGCTGCGTGTCGACGACGATGCGCCGGGCGAACGACGGCGCCCGGGCGATGCATCTGAGCACGCCCTCGGCGAACCGGGCCATGCCAGCGTCGTCGCCGTCGAGCGCCCAGAAGACGTTCTCGCCCCAGAAAAGCCCCTGCAAGAGCTGGTCG
This sequence comes from Dactylosporangium sp. NPDC000555, assembly GCF_040300025.1. NCBI lineage: Bacteria > Bacillati > Actinomycetota > Actinomycetes > Micromonosporales > Micromonosporaceae > Dactylosporangium > Dactylosporangium sp. NPDC000555. The sequence goes on from NZ_JBEPDB010000054.1 coordinate 36,294, forward strand.
AGCTGCGGGATGCCGAACAGGGCGACCCGCCCGTCGTCCTCGCCGCCCACCGCCACCCGCAGCCTTCTGTTCGCATTCGGCCAACAGCTGCACACTAACGTTGGGGTCATGACAGCACGCCAGCCGGCCCTGGGACGCGACATCAACGGTATCCCCGCGCAGAACCGTGCGCTGATCATGGAGCAGCTCAGCGACGCCCGGCGGGTGCGGGAGTTCAGCGGGCCGTGGGACATCGAGGCGACCTGGCTGACCGGGTTCCAGAGCAGGGCGACCGTCCGCGGGCACGAGATCGCGTTCGACCAGCCCGGCGACGTCGCCGCCGACGACACCGCCCCGACCCCGCACGAGTACCTGCTCGCCTCCATCGCCGGGTGCCTCATCGCCGGCGTCGTCATGCACGCCACGGTGCAAAACGTCCGGCTCACCTCCCTGGTGGTGCACGTGTCCGGCACGTTCGACAACGTCCTGCGGTGGGCGGGCATCGAGTCCGCCGGCAATCCGGGCTATCGCGGCATCGACGTGCGGGCCACCATGTCCGGTGAGGCGGACGACGACACGCTGCGCGACATCTGGGACCGCGCCCTGGCCGGCTCGCCGGTGGCGCAGACCATCAACCGCGCGACCCCGGTCATCACGATCGTCGAGCTGTCCTGACCGCCCGTACCCCGAGGTGGTCGCGGAGCGTGTCGCCCTGGTACTCGTGCCGGAACAGGCCACGGGCGCGCAGGATCGGCACGACGTGGTCCACGAACGCCTCCAGCTGCCCCGGCAGCCCCGACGGCGAGAGGATGAAGCCGTCGGCGGCCCGGCCGGCGTACCAGCGCTCGATCTCGTCGGCGATCCGCTCGGGCGAGCCGGCGACGCGGGCGCCGAAGGCCGTGACCGTGCGGAACAGGAACTCGCGTACGGTCGGGTTGCCCTCGGTGGCCAGCGCCCGATAACCGGCGAGCGCGGTCTGGTGGGTCTCCGTCGACGCCGCGAAGGCCGACAGCGGCACCGGCCCGTCCAGGTCCGCGCCGGTCAGGTCGATGTCGACCTCCTGAAGCCAGCCGATCTGGTACTCGGGGATGAACTGCTCGAAGAGCGTGCGCTCCAGGTCGGTCGCCTCCTGCTCGGTGGAGCCGACGATGAAGCCCAGCGACGGGGTCACCAGCGGCGGCGTCTCCCGCCCGGACGAGCTCGCCTCGCGGTGGATCTGTTCGACGAAGGCGCGCCCGCGGTCGAAGTCGCCCTGCCCGGTGAAGATGACTTCCGCGTGGCGTGCGGCGAACGCGCGCCCGGCTGTCGACGACCCGGCCTGGAAGATCACCGGCCGGCCCTGCCGTGAGGGCGCGGCGCCGAGCGGACCCCTGACGGCGAAGAACTCTCCCTTGTGCTCGGGCACGCGGATCTTCCGGCGGTCGTTGTAGACCCCGGCCGCCCGGTCCTCCACCACCGTGTCCGGGCCCCACGAGTCCCACAGCTTCTGGACGACCTCGATGGTCTCGGCCGCGACCCGGTACCGCTCGTCGTGGGCGAGCACCCCCGCGTCCCCGAAGTTGGCGGCCGCCGCCTCGGCGAAGCTGGTCACCACGTTCCACCCGGCCCGGCCGCCGCTGAGGTGGTCCAGCGAGATCAGTTGACGCGCCAGGTGGTACGGCGCCTGGAACGTCGCCGAGCCGGTGACGACCAGGCCCAGCCGCTCGGTCTCCCGCGACAGCGCCGCCGTGGTGGTGAACGGCTCGAAGTCCTCGGTCGCCTTGTGCGGCCACGCGGCCTCGGGCCCGTAGTTCAGGGCGTCGGCGAAGAAGATGGCGTCGAAGGTGCCGCGCTCGGCGGTCCTGGCCGTCTCGATCAGCGACTCGAGAACGGCGGCGGGTCCGTTGACGACGCCCGGGTAGCGCCACGAACTGCCGAACCTTGGGTTGCCGAGTAACAGAAGGTGCAGCTGACGGCTCATCGGGACGCTCCTGAAGTGCTGGTCACGGGCAGCCGGCGGTAGCCCGCAGCCGGGTGGTCGTGTGGAAGCCGCGGACCGCCGGCGAAGATCGCCTCGCGGATCGTGCGGGCGTCGGTGTGCTCGCGGGCCCGGCCGCGGCGGCGCAACTCGGGGATCAGGTGCTCGGCCAGGTCGTCGAAGCTGCCGGGCGTGGTGAGGTAGACGAAGTTGAAGCCGTCCACGCCGGTCGTCTCGGCGTACGCCTCCAGCGCGTCCGCGACGGTCGTGGCGCTGCCCACCAGGACCTCGCCGCCGAAGCCGCTGAGCCCGTCGACGTATTCGCGCAGGGTGACCCGCCGCCGGACGGTGGGATCATCGACGGCGGCCAGCACGGAGCGGCTGGCGTCGGTCTCGAACTGCTCGATCGGCCGGTCGAGGTCGTGTTCGGACCAGTCGACGCCGCTGAGCGCGGAGAGCAGCACCAGGCCGCCGCGGGTGTCGCGGAAGCGGCGCAGGTCGTTCGCCTTCGCCTGCGCGGCCTGGTCGGTGCTGTCGACGACGACGGTCACCGAGGTGATGAACTTGATGTGCTCGGGCCGGCGCCCGAGACCGACCGCCTGGGCGCGGATGTCGGCGATGTTGCGCCGGAGCACCTCGGGCCGGGGGTCGGCGACGAAGACCAGTTCGGCGTTGCGGGCGGCGAAGACCCGGCCGGCCGGCGAGGTTCCGGCCTGCAGCAGCAAGGGTGTGCGCTGCGGTGACGGCTCGACGAGGTGGGCGCCGGGGACCGAGAAGTACTTGCCTGCGTGGCCGATGTCGTGCACCTTGTCCGGGTCGGTGAAGATCCCCCGCTCCCGGTCGCGCAGCACCGCGCCGTCCTCCCACGAGCCTTCCCACAGCTTGTAGGTGACCTCGAGGAACTCCTGCGCGATCGCGTACCGCTCGTCGTGGCCGATCTGCCGGTCGCGGGCGATGATGTTGCGTGCCGCGCTGTCCAGCAGCGACGTGACGATGTTCCAGCCGATCCGGCCGCCGGTCAGGTGGTCCAGCGTGCTGAACTTGCGGGCCAGCAGGTACGGGTGCTCATACGTCGTCGAGACGGTGACGCCGAAGCCGAGGCGCTCGGTGGCGGCCGCCATCGCCGAAACGGCCAGCAGCGGGTCGGTCACCGGCGTCTGGACGCCGTGCGCCAGCGCCGCGCGGGCGTTGCCGCCGTAGACGTCCAGCTGCCCGACGGCATCGGCGATGAACAGCAGGTCGAAGCCGCCGGCGTCGAGCCGCCGCGCCAGGTCGACCCAGTACGGCAGCGTGGTGTAGCCGGCGGTCCGGTCGTCCGGATGACGCCAGAGGCCGGTGTTGCCGTGCGACACCGTGGACATGGTGAACGCCGAGAGGATCAACGGGTCATGGTTCATGGTGAGTCCTAGAAGATGGTGCCGGCGAACGGCAGCGTGTCGACCGCGAACAGCGCGTCGATGCGGCGGACCGCCTCCGGCGAGTGGACGGTGACCCGGCCGGTCGCGGCCAGATGGCGCCACCTCGTGCCACCGAGGTAGGCGGCGGCCAGGGTGGCCACGTCGACGGTGAGGTCGGGTGGGGCACTCGTGCGCGACACGGACTTCGCGCCGATCTCGTAGCTGCCGTCGTTGGCGGGCAGCAGCGCGTCGCGCACCTCGAGCACGACGGTGTCCTCGCCCTCGTACCCACGGGCCCGCAACGCCGCCTCGACGTCGACCAGCCGCAGCCACGTCTCGTCGTGCGCCGGCCCCAGGGCGACCGATCGGCGGTCGACGACCGCGAGCGGCAGCACGTCGTCCAGCGCCAGCGCGTCGAACGCCACGACGTCCACGAGGTCGAGCGAGAGCAGGTGGCGCCACAGGCCGGCCCGGGCGTTGTCGTTCAGCGCCACGAAGTCGGTGACCGTCACGGTCTTCTCCGGGCTGGTGAACCAGGCGCCGGTGTTCTCCGGCCGGTAGATCGCGTATCCGTCGTCGGTGCCGTCCGTGCTGTGCACGGCCACGTAGTGGGTCACCGAGTCGGCGTCGCGCTGGATCTGCTGGAGCCGCCACCAGCCGTCGGGCCGGTGGATGGCGCCGGTCCAGGCCGCCCGCGCGTGGATGCCGTCGAGCAGCTGCGTGGTGACCGACCGGTCGACCAGCCGGATCGAGCCGCCGGCCGGGACCTCCGCGCGCAGCGCCGCTCGCCGCAGGCTGACCCGGGCAGACTGGGCCGACGTGGCGACGCCGTAGCCGAAGCGCTCGTAGATGACGGCCTCCGACGCGCGCAGCGAGGCGACGACCTCACCGCGGGCCGCCGCGTCCCGAAGCTGCCGGGCGATGAGATCGCTGACGATGCCCCGGCGCCGGTGGGTCGGCAGAACCCCGACGTGGGTCACGGCCGCGTGCGAAACCCGCGCACCGCCGGGGACGACCAGCCAGCCGGTGTACGAGTCGGCGCTGCCGACGACGACGTCGCCGTCCAGTGCGCCGAGGTAGCGGCCGGGCTCGGTCAGCTCGGTGGCGTCGAGGTCGCGGAACGGCAGGCCGACCATCGCACGCAGGAAGACCCGGAAGCCGGCGTTGACCTCCTCCGGCGTGGTCAGCGGCCGGATGTCGATGCTCATGACTATCGCCTCTCGGACGGCGCGGATCAGGGCAGGCGGCGGACAGCGGTCCGGCCGATGACGTCGAGGACGAGGTCGGTGTTCGGCGGGTGCAGGCTCCCGGTGCGCACGTCGCGGTAGAGCCGCTCGAGCTCGTTGGTCCGGCTCACCGACGACGCGCCCACGACCTGGACGGCGATGTCCACCACCTGGCGGGCGGTGGTGACGGCGAACTCCTTGACGGCGAACAGCCGCGGGGTCCACCAGTCGCCGTGATCGACCCCGGCGTCGAGGTCGGCGGTGGCCCGCTCCAGCAGCGACCACACGGCGTCCAGCAGGATCTCGCCCTGGGCCAGCTGCCGCTGGACGGCGGGCTTGTCGGCGTGCGTCTTGCCCGGCAGGGCCAGCGACTTGCGCTCCTGTGCCGTCAGCTCGGCGAGGTCCAGCGCCCGGCGGGCGATCCCGAAGTACACGTTGGCGACCAGCGGCAGGTACCACTGGAAGATCCCGGCGACGTACGGCGGGTAGGCCTGCCCGATCTCATGCACCCCGACGACCTGGTCGGCCGGGACGCGGACGGCGTCGAGCAGCGTGTCGTCGCTGGCGGTGGCCCGGACGCCGAGCGCGTCCCAGGTCTTCTCGGTCGAGACGCCGGCCGCGTCGCGATCGACGAACAGGTGCACGATGCGCGGGTGCTCGGGATCGGAGTCGTCGCGCGCGTGGATGCCGAGCTTGTCCCACACCGGGGAGAGCGAGGTGAACGTCTTGCGGCCGGTCACCACGTAGGACCCGTCGGGCTGCGGGACCGCCGCGGTGACGGAGTCGTCGAGGCCCAGGTCGTTGCCCCGCTCGCCGTGCCCGGCGGCCAGCACCTGGCCGTCCGCGACGGCACGCAGCAGCCAGCCCAGGTCCTCGACCCCCGTGCCGGTCAGCGCCGTGGCCGGACCGGTCCAGTACAGGTGCATGTTGACCGCGAGCGCGGTCGCCGGCGCCCAGTAGGCCAGGCGCCGCTGCTCGCGCGACACGGCGGTGAGGCTGAGCCCGCCGCCGCCGAGCTCGGCCGGGACGGCCGCCCGCAGATACCCCCGCGCGCGCAGGTCCTCGAAGTCCTCGGCGAAGAACCGATTCTCCCGGTCGTAGCCCGCCGCGCGGTCGTGGAAGCGCTGGTAGTCCTCGTCGCTGAAGTACGCCGAGGGCTCGGCCTTCACGAACAGCGGTGAGGTCGAGCTCGCGATCGTGGGCTTGGTCATGCTGCTTCTCCATTCCGGTTGGGGTGGGGGGCGAGCAGGCCGCGGCTGCGAAGCTCGGCGGCGGCGCCCTCGGCGAAGTAGTAGGCCTCCTCCAGATGCGGCTGCCCGGAGAGGATGAAGTGGTCGATGCCGAGGTCGTGGTACTCGGCGATCCGATCGGCGACCTCCTCGTGGCTGCCGACGAGCGCCGTGCCGGCACCGCCGCGGACGAGGCCGTAGCCGGCCCAGACATTGGGGTAGATCTCGAGGTTGCGCCGGTCGCCGCCGTGCAGCGCGAGCATCCGCCGCTGCCCGACGGACTCGCTGGCCGCCAGGGTCCGCTGGGTCTGCTCGATGCGGGAGTTGTCGATCCGCTCCAGCAGCCGGTCCGCCTCGGCCCACGCCTGCGCCGAGGTGTCGCGGCTGAGCACGTGGAAGCGGATGCCGAACGACAGCGTCCGCCCGGCCTCCTCGGCGAGCTTGCGCAGGCGTGCGAGCCGCTCCGCGATCTGCGCGGGCGTCTCGCCCCAGGCGAGATAGGTGTCGACCGTCCGCGCCGCCACCGTTTCCGCCGTCGGGCTGGCGCCGCCGAAGAAGATCGCCGGCGGGGCGTACGGCGCGAACGGGATCGAGGCCTGCTCGATGTCGAAGTGCGTGCCGTGGAAGTCGAACGGCTCGGCGGCGTCGCTCACACCGCGCAGGACGGTGAGGAACTCCTCGGTCCGGGCATACCGCTGGTCATGATCTAGGTGGTCGCCGAAGCGGCGCTGTTCCGTGGAGTCGCCACCGGTGACGACGTTGAGCAGCAGCCGCCCGCCCGAGATCCGCTGGAAGGTCGCCGCCTGGTGGGCGGCCAGGGTCGGTGAGATGAGGCCGGGGCGGAACGCGACCAGGAACTTCAGCCGGGTGGTGACGCCGGCCAGCGCCGCGGTGGTGATCCAGGCGTCCTCGCACCACGTGCCCGTCGGAGTGAGGACGGCTTCGAAGCCGAGCTGTTCGGCGGCTCGCGCGATGCCGCCGAGGTATTCGATCGACGGCGGCCGGAATCCGGACCGTACGGCGGCCAGCGTCTTCTGCGAGCCGTCGCCGGAGCCGACGATGTCGCGGTTGTCGCCGTTGGTGGGCAGGTACCAGTGCAGATGGATCGGCATGGCTCAGGCACCCGCCACGGCCGGACGCGCGGCGGCGACGTCGAGGACGAAGTCCCGCACCGCGTCGATCGCCCGCACGTGGTCGACGTCGTTGAGGACGTTGTGCAGGCCATCGGGGATCTCCACCAGGCGGGCGTTCGCGAGCGTGCCGTGCCAGTGCCGCGCGTCCTCGATCGAGGCCAGCGCGTCCCTGGTGCCGTTGACGAACAGCACGGGCAGCGTCACGTCGACGAAGGTCGTGGCGAGCCGTTCCGCGGCGACCGCGAGGGCCGCCGCGGTGACCTCGGGCTCGGGAAGCACCAGCTGGACAAGGGGATCCTTGGTGAGCTCCTCAAGATAGTCCGGGTCGGCGGCCAGCACCGACGTGTCGAACGCGAAGCTCTCCCCCGGCGGCGGGCCGTCGAGCGCCGTACGCCCGCGCAGGCTGGCCCCGGTGAACACCGCGCCCGCGAACGGCGCCGGATCGCCGGTGACGACCGCGGCCGTGACCCAGCCGCCCAGCGAGTGGCCGCCGATCACGAGCGGGAGCCCGGGCCGGCGCTCGCGGACGATGTCGACCAGGGCGGACGCGTCCCGCGCGAGCACGTCGAGCGATCGGACCACGCCGCGCTCCCCGTCGGAGATGCCGTGGCCTCGGTGGTCGATCGCGTGGACGTCGATGCCGGCGGCGTTGAGGCGCGAGGCGAGCCGGCTGAACTGACCGGAGTGTTCCCCGCCGCCGTGCAGGAAGACGAACCCGGCAACCGGCCGGTCAACCTCCCATGCGCGGTAGTAGAGGCGTGTGTCGGAACTGGTGAAGAACGGCATGTCGTGGTCCTCGAACTCGGTGGATCGGTGGTTCAGTGCCTGGTGGCCTGGTGGCCGGGGTCAGCGCGAGGGGCCGCTGCCGAGGTCCTCCACCGCGCGGTCGGCGCGATGGCCACCGGTCACGGCGTCGAGGATTCCGAGCTCGGCGAGTCGCTCCTGCTCGGCCTCGGACAGCGTCTGGATGGAGCCCACCCGGGCGGCGATCTGCGGCCGGGTGGCCCGCAGCTGCAGGAAGCGGAGCAGGCCGACCAGCAGCAGTGCGAGGAATACGTACGGCAGATACCGGTAGGCGCCGGCCGGGACCGGGACGAGGTTCTTGTAGATCACGTAGAGGATGCCGAGCGTCGCGAGTACGGCCACCACGACGGCTCCCGGCGTCAGTGCCCTGATCTTGCGCAGCCACAGTGGCGTCGCGATGGCGACCAGGAGGTAGGCGAACAGGTACGCGTAGCTGGAGACGATGCCGACGTAGACGTCCCACTGGAACCGGCCGACCGAGTTCACCGTTCCGATCAGGCCGATGACGAAGCCGACGACGCTGACGAACGTGATCGCGACGTGCGGCGTACGGAAGGCGGCGTGGACCCGGCCGAGCGAACGGGGCAGGGCCTGCTCGCGGGCCAGCGTGAAGAGGCTGCGCGCGCCGGAGTTGATCACGGCGGCCGAGAACACGATCATCGCCGTGCCGAGCGAGAGCGTGACGGCGTAGGTGACCCAGTGGACGCCCGCGTTCTCCGCCACGACCGGCAGCGGCGTGCTGTCGGCGTCGAGCTTCCTCGGGCCCTGGAAGCCGAGGATCTCCGGATACGTGGCGACCAGGTAGAGAGCGGACAGGATGATGACCAGTCGCAGGATCGCCCGGGGAACGTTGCGGTGGGCGTCGCGCGCCTCGTGCCCGAGGGAGGCGATGCTCTCGAAGCCGGCGTACGACCCGACGGCGGTGACCGCGGCGATGAGGGTGGTGCTGGCGCCCAGGTGGTGCAGGCTGAACTGCTCGGCGTCGAGGTGCGGCCCGTACTGGATGTAGGCGGCGATCAGGATGACGAAGATCGCCACCAGCGACACGATCTCGAATCCGAGCCCCACCTTGACCGACACGCTGACGCCGCGGAACGGGATGTAGAACGCCGCCGCCGAGGCGATGACCAGCAGGAGCACCTTGACCGCCACGTGGTCGGTGTGCAGGCCGATCTCCTGGAGGAACGCGTTGAAGTACAACACGGCCCCGAGCACACCGGCGGCAGCGAAGCCGATGTACCCGAGGATCAGGGCCCAGCCGGTGACGAACGCGGCCACCGGACCGAGGCCGTTGCCGGCGTACGTGCCCAGCGAGCCGGACGAGACCGTCCGCCGGGCCTGGAACGCGATCAGGGCGGCGATGAGGTAGACGAGGGCTCCGCCGATGATCGCCGCCCAGAAGGCGCCCTTGCCGGAGACCAGGAACAGCGAGCCGGGAACGCTGGCGATCGCGACACTCGGAGCGGCGGCGGCCAGGCCTTGGCCGAAGACGCCCAGGCCGGAGACGGCGCCGGCCGGGAGCTCGTCGGCCTCGCCGGCGGTGGACGGTCTGCTGCCGTCGGTCAATGTCGATTCTTGTGTGGCCACGGTGGGGGACCTTTCGGCGCGGTGCGGGGGAACGGCAGAGCAAGCCCACGACAGGAGGGCTTCGCCGGGTACGGCGATGTACCGGCCGGAGGGAGCGGTGCGCGACGAACACCGCCTCCGCAGCACGTGCGGGGCGGGATGAGATCAGGACCGGCGGTCTTCCCGGCGTCGCGGCCGCGACGCGCAGTGACACGCGGTGATGACGGCAGCGTCAGGACTGACAGTGACCGCGGGAGCCGGCGTGGCGACACAGGTCGAGGTATCGCTGGCCGAACAGGTGAGCTGCCTGGGGGAACACCAGGTCACAATAACGCAAAGCCTATGGGTTTACTAGGGATTGGTCGAAGAGATCACACCTGAGACGATCATGATTTCGCCGAGTTCACGACGGGCTGGACGGCTTCGAGGCGGACGACGCCGCAGCGCCGTCCGCCTTGCCTTGTTGCAGTGCCGAGCTCATCGGCGGACCCATCGCCGCGAGCGCGCCGTCTCACGCCGATTCGGGACTCAGCCGAACCCGGCGCAGGAGTTGGGCGTTGAGGGCGACCACGATGGTGGAGGCGGACATGAGGACCGCGCCGACGGCGGGGCTGAGCGTGACGCCGGCCCAGGCGAGCACGCCGGCGGCGAGGGGAATGGCGATGACATTGTATCCGGCGGCCCATGCCAGGTTCTGGATCATCTTGCGGTACGAGGCACGGGACAGGCGGATCACGCCGGTGACGCCACGCGGGTCGGAGGAGGCGAGGACGACGCCGGCGGACTCGATGGCGACGTCGGTGCCGGCACCGATGGCGATGCCGACGTCGGCGCGGGCCAGGGCCGGGGCGTCGTTCACCCCGTCGCCGACCATCGCGACGGTGAGGCCCCGGGCCTGCAACTCGGCGACGGCCTGGTCCTTGTCGACGGGCAGCACCTCGGCGAACACCTCGTCCAGGCCGAGGTCGGCGGCGACCGCCTCGGCGACGGGCCGGGCATCTCCGGTGATCATGACGATCTTCCGGATGCCCGCGGCGCGCAGCTCGGCGATGGCCCGCCGGGCCTCCGGCCGCACCTCGTCCTCGAGCGCCAGGGCGCCGACCACCTCGACCCCGGCGTCGCCGAGCCGCAGCAGGTGCAGCACCGCGGCGCCACGGCCCGACCACCCGTCGGTCCGCTCCCCGAGGTCGGCGGGCACGGTCACCGCGTGTTCGCGCAGCAGTGCCGGGCCGCCGACGGCGTAGCGGATGCCGTCGACGGTGGCCTGCACGCCCCGGCCCGTCAGCGACCGGAAGTCGCTCGCCTTCGCCTGCCTGCCGGCAGCGGCCGCGACGATCGCCTTGGCCAGCGGGTGCTCGCTGTCGGCCTCCACGCCACCGGCCAGCCGCAGCACGTCGTCCTCGGTCGCGCCGCCGGTGGCGGCGATGCCGGTGACCACGTGCGCGCCGCGGGTCAGGGTGCCGGTCTTGTCGAACAGCACCGCGTCGACGGTGCGCATGCGCTCCAGCGCGAGGCGGTCCTTGACCAGGATGCCCGCCTTCGCGGACACCGCCGTGGACAGCGCGATCACCAGCGGGATGGCGAGGCCGAGCGCGTGCGGGCAGGCGATCACGAGCACCGTGACGGTGCGTACCACGGACTGGTCGACATCACCGAGCGCCCACCAGACGCCGAACGTGAGCGCCGCGGCGGCGGTGGCGACGTAGAACAGCACCGCCGCGAACCGGTCGGCAAGCACCTGCGCACGCCCGCTGGACGCCTGCGCCTGCGCGACGAGCCGCCCGATACCGGCCAGCGCGGTGTCCTCGCCGATGGCTTCCACCCGCACCCGCAGCGCCGAGTCGGTGGCGACCGTGCCGGCCACGACCCGGTCCCCGATCCCCCGGCGAACCGGCTTGGACTCGCCCGTGATCATCGACTCGTCCAGCTCGGCCTCGCCGTCCACGACCCGCCCGTCCGCCGGGACCCGGCCACCGGAACGCACGAGGACCACGTCCCCGACCCGCAGGTGGGCCACCGGCACCGCCTCGACGGCACCGTCCGGCAGCACTCGCTCGGCCTCGTCGGGCAGCAGCGCCGCGAGCGCGGCCAGCGCGCCCTGTGCCTGCCCGATCGCCTTCATCTCCTGCCAGTGCCCCAGCAGCATGATGGTCACCAGCGCGGCCAGCTCCCACCAGAAGTCCAGGTCGAACAGGCCGGCGCTGGTGGCCACCGACGCGACGTAGGCGACGGTGATCGCCATCGAGATGAGCAGCATCATGCCCGGGGCCCGGTCGCGGACTTCCCGGACGCCGCCGACCAGGAACGGCCAGCCGCCGTAGAGGAACACGACGGTGCCGAGAACCGGTCCGACCCAGGAGACGCCGGGGAAGTCGATCCGGTAGCCGAACCAGTCCATCACCATCTCGCTGGTCAGCACGACCGGCACCGTCAGGATCAGGCTCAGCCAGAACTTGCGCCGGAACATCTCCGGGTCGTGCCCGGCGTGCTTGTCGTGGCCGCCGCCGTGCCCATGGTGCGACGCGTGGCCGGCATGGGCGTCCGGTGACGGCGCGTGGCCCGCGTGCGACGCGACACCCGGCGCCGTCGTGCCGGACTCGTGGTTGTGGTGGCCGCTGTGCATTCCCGCATCCGTCTTGCTCGCCGCGTCGGACATGGCACCCTCCTTGACGTCGATGAAGGTTCGCTGACGGCGGAGCCGCCCCCGCCCGCTCGTCAGATACCGGCGGGCGCGGGATCGCCGGCGCCGATCGGATGCGCCGGCTTGAACCGCCGCAGGCGCAGACTGTTGGTGACGACGAACACGGAGGACAACGCCATCGCGGCGCCGGCGAGCATCGGGTTGAGCAGCCCGGCGGCCGCGAGCGGCAGGGCGGCGACGTTGTAGGCGAACGCCCAGAACAGGTTGCCCTGGATGGTGCGCAGCGTCCGCCGCGACAGGCGGATCGCGTCGACGGCGGCCAGCAGGTCGCCGCGGACGAGGGTCAGGTCGGACGCCTCGATGGCGACGTCGGTGCCGGTGCCCATGGCCAGGCCGAGATCCGCCTGGGCGAGCGCCGCCGCGTCGTTGACGCCGTCGCCGATCATCGCGACGACCTTGCCGTCGGTCTGGAGGCGTTTGATGACCTCGACCTTGTCGGCGGGCAGCACCTCGGCGATGACCTCGGTGATGCCGACGTGGTCGGCGACGGTGCGGGCGACGGCGGGGTTGTCGCCGGTGAGCAGGATCGGCGTCAGCCCGAGCCGGCGCAGACCCACGATCGCCCGGGCGCTGGTGGGCTTGACCGTGTCAGCGACGGTGAGCAGGCCGCGGGCCTGCCCGTCCCACCCGGCGAGGATCGCCGTCTGCCCGGCCCGCTCGGCCGCGGACTGGGCGTCATGGAGGTCGTCGGGGATGCTCAGACCCTCCGTCAGCAGCAGCGCGGCCCGGCCGACGATCACCGCGCGATCCTCGACCCTGCCGCGGACACCGAGCCCCTCGACGTTGCCGAACTCGGCGACGGCGGGCAGGGTGCCGTGCCGATCGGCGGCCGCGGTCGCGATCGCGCGGGCGATCGGATGCTCGGACGCGGCCTCGAGCGCGCCGGCGACGCGCAGGACCTCGGCGGGATCGGTGCCCTCGGCGGCGATGACGTCGTGGAGGGTCATCTGGCCGGTGGTGACGGTGCCGGTCTTGTCCAGCACGACGGTGTCGACCCGCCGGGTGGACTCGAGGGCCTCGGGGCCCTTGATGAGGATGCCGATCTGGGCGCCGCGGCCGGTGCCGACCAGCAGCGCGGTGGGCGTGGCCAGGCCCAGCGCGCAGGGGCAGGCGATGATGAGCACCGCGACCGCGGCGGTGAACGCGGCGGTGAGCCCGGTGCCGGTGCCGATCCAGTAGCCGAGGGTGGCGACGGCGAGCGCGATGACGATCGGGACGAACACGCCGGAGATGCGGTCGGCGAGGCGCTGTACGGCGGCCTTGCCCGCCTGGGCGTCCTCGACGAGCCGGGCCATCTGGGCCAGCTGGGTGTCGGCCCCGACCCGGGTCGCGCGGACGACGAGCCGGCCGCCGGCGTTGACGGTAGCGCCGACCACCGGGGTGCCAGGACCGACCTCGACCGGGACGGACTCGCCGGTGAGCATGCTCGCGTCGACGGCGGAGGTGCCGTCCTCGACGATCCCGTCGGTGGCGATCTTCTCACCGGGTCGCACGACGAACCGGTCGCCGACCGCCAGCCGCTCGACCGGGACACGGACCTCGGCGCCGTCGCGCAGCACCGCGACGTCCTTCGCGCCGAGTTCGAGCAGGGCGCGCAGGGCCGCGCCGGCGCGACGCTTGGCGCGGGCCTCGAAGTAGCGGCCGGCGAGAATGAACAGGGTCACGCCGGCGGCGGCCTCGAGGTAGATGTTCCCGGTACCGTCGGTGCGCTCGATCGACAGCTCGAACGCGTGCGTCATGCCGGGCGTGCCGGCGGTGCCCAGGAACAGCGCCCACAGCGACCAGCCGAACGCGGCGATCGTGCCCAGCGAGACGAGTGTGTCCATGGTCGCCGCGCCGTGGCGCAGGTTGGTCCACGCGGCCCGGTGAAACGGCCACCCACCGTAGACGACGACCGGCGCGGCGAGGGTGAGTGACGCCCACTGCCAGAAGGTGAACTGCCACGCCGGAACCATCGCCAGCACGACCACCGGGACGGTGAGCACCAGCGACACCCACAGCCGGGTGCGAAGGCCACGGAACTCGTCGACCGGCTCCGCCGCCGCGCCGCCGGTGTCGGGCGGCGCGGGCAGGGCGGCGGTGTAACCCGTCTGCTCCACCACCGTGATCAGGTCCTGAGGGGTGAGCTCGCCGGTGTAGGTGACGGTGGCTTTCTCGGTGGCGTAGTTGACGCTCGCGGTTACCCCGTCCAGGCGGTTGAGCTTCTTCTCGATCCGCGCCGCGCAGGAGGCGCAGGTCATGCCGCCGATCGCCAGTTCGATGTGATTCGGTACCGCGATCAGCGGCCGGGTCGGGGATGCCATCGATGCCTCCTTCAGCTGTGCGTGTGGCCGGGCTCGCCATGCTCCGCCGCCGACGGCGACGCGGCCGGCGTGGGCTGCGCCGGGACGGTGCCGGCGACGGCGGTGAACTCGGCGGTACGGACGGTCCCGGCGTGCTGGAAGTCCAGGAACAGCCGATATGTGCCGGCACTGGGCACCTCGGCGAAGAACGTGACCTGCGGGCCGGCCGCGGTGCGACCGTCGCCGGGGGTGCCGTCGGGGTGGACGTGCAGGTAGGCGAGGTCGCCGTCGCGCAGCGCGACGAGGTGCCCGTAGGCGCCGAGGTAGGGCTGCAGGTCGGTGACCGGGGCGCCGTCGCGGGTCACGGTCAGCGTCAGCTTCGAGGCTGTACCGGGAGTGAGCGTGCCGTCGAGGGTGACGGTGTAGCCGTCCACGGTCGCGGTCCGCTGTGGCGCCGGCAGCGCCACGGGCTCGTAGCCGCCGGGGGCGGGCACATCCACGCCGAGGGTCAGCCCGCGCCCGCGCCCGGCCGGCTGGAAGTCGGCGAAGACGCGATACTGCCCCGCCGCGGTCACGGCGATGGGCACGCTCCAGGTGCCGTCCGGGTCGCGTTGCGGATGCAGGTGCTGGAACCCGGTCAGGTCCCGGCGCACCACGATGAGGTGCAGCTCCTTGTCGTGGCTGACCGTGTAGCCCGTGACCGGCTGGGCGTCGGGCCCGATGACGCGGAAGCGGAACGGCGCCGCGCTCGCCGTGCTCAGCGTGGTGGTGAGCGGCTGGAGGTGGTAGCCGCCCTCGGCGACCTGCAGCCCACCGGGCAGGCTCGCGGACGCGCCGTCCTGGTGGTCGCCGTGACCTGTGGCGGTGCGCGTGCCGGCTGTTGTGTGGGTGTCGGTGTGGGCGGCCGGGGCCGGGGCGGGGCCGGCGATGCTGCCGACCCCGACCGCGGCGATGAACACGGCCGCCAGCCCGAGCGCGTAGGCGCCGAGCTTGAGCGGGGTACGCACGGCTAAACCGCCACCTGGTATCCGGCCTCATCGACCGCGGCGCGGACCGCGGCGTCGTCGAGAAGCGCCTGGCTGGTGACAGTGACGGCACCGCTGGCCAGGTCGACCTGGACGTTCTGGACGCCGTCGAGCTTACCGAGCTCGCTACTGACGGACTGCACGCAGTGACCGCAGGTCATACCGGTCACGGCGTAGGTCTGAGTCGTCATGACGATCTCCTTCTGTTGTCGGCCCCGGTGCCGGAGCCCGCGGTTCGGGTGGTTCGGCGTTGCCTTCGACAGCCAATATACCGGTACCCCCCTGGGGTACCAACCCCAGGGCCGGACGGCAAGCTCAGGCCCGGACGCCCCCCTCCGGCCGAACTGGCGGACGAGGCAGCCGCGCTCTTCCTGCCGTCTCGATGACGGCGAGCGGTGTGCCGAGGGTGAAGACGTCCGCCGAATGGCGGACAGGAATGTCGCCTGACCGGCAGACGACGCATCGGTGATCCGCGCCTACGGTCGCGGTCATGAAACGACAACTGCTCATGACTGATGGCCACCTGGAGCGGGGGGTGCGGCGGATCGTCACCGTGGCGGCGCTGACTGCGATGTGTCTCACCGCTGCGGGAGCCGGGAATGCCCAGGCGATGACGACGGCACCAGGGATGGCACCGGAGAGGTTGTTGGCGCCGGCGGGTTCGTGGACCGGGGTCGGTCAGACCTTCGAGCGATCCGGTGGTGAGAAGATCGCTGGGTGCAGCGCGACTCTGCTCACGAGCGGTCGGCACGTCGTAACCGCAGCCCACTGCGTGTCTGGGCCGGAGGCGGCTTGGACAGTGCGTTTCGAAGGTTCCTCCCGCCGGGTGATCGAGCTGCCGGTCCGGGTCTGGCGGTACGACCACGAGCAGCGCTTCGACATCGCGGTCGGAGAACTCTCCCAGCCCGCCCCCGCGTGGGTGCAGCGGTATGACATCTACCGCGACAGGCACGAAGTCGGACGGATGTTCACGAAGGTGTCCTACGGGCCGGTGTGGCGAGATGGCGAGCCATCAAGGGAACCGGGGCAGCCTCGAGTCGATCCGGCATTCGAGAACCGTAAGGCGATCGGGCACAACACGTTCGACACCACGGGTCGGCGGCTGTTCGACAGGGTGGACCGCGGGAGCGTCGTCGCGCTGATCTTCGACGACGAGTTGCGTTCCGGTGTGAAGCCGGAAGACTCGCTGGTCTTCGACATGGACACCGGTCGGCCGGCGCAGGACGCGATCGGGACTCACCTGTCCGTGCCCGGACGCGGGCTGGGAAGGCGGGAGAACAACATCAACGGCGGCGACTCGGGCAGCCCGTCATTCATCGACGGCAAAGTTGCGGGGATCACCACGTACTCCTTCTCGGATCTGGCCGCGTTCTCGCACGGGCCGCGGACCGATGTCAGCGTGTTCCGGTTCCGGTCGTTCACAGAGGCCCGCGCGGCATTGGGTGATCCGGCGATCAACGACGTCATCGAATGGATGGATGACCTGGGTGTGCTGGCCGGGCGTCGCCTGCTGGAACTGAACGGCCTGTTGTCCGGCAACGCCAGCTGGGGTGAGTTCTCCGTCGAGCAGCGGCTGTCGTCGGCCACGGCCTTCATCGACGCCGAACTGACTCGTCCTCCCGGGCAGGCGGAAGCCTCGGCCCGCGCGCTGGAGGCCGGTGGTGTTCCGGCGAGGTGGAGGCTTCGGAGCTGGTGCGCTGCGGTGGACGGGTCAGCCCGAATTCGTGGGCGATGAGCGCTGCCTGAACACGGGTGCCGACATTCAGCTTGGCGAGAATCCGCTGGACGTGGGTTTTCGCGGTGCTCGATTCGATGGCCAGGCAGCGGCCGATCTGATTGTTTGTCAGGCCGAGGCCGAGTAATGCCAGCACATCGTATTCGCGCGGTGTCAGCAGGTGAATCGAGGTTGATGGCCGAGACGGCGGCTGACGCTCTCGACTGGCGCGGATGAGCCGTGCGGTGGGGCCCGGGGATACGAATCCGTCTCCTCGGGCCACCGCCCGCACCGCCTCGATGAACGCCTGCACGGTGTCGTGCTTGAGAACGAAGCCGGAGGCTCCCGCGTGCAACGCCCCGAACAGGAACTCGTCGGTGTCGAAGGTGGTCAGGATCAGGATCGCGGGCGGCGACACGTCCCCGCTCAGCTGCCGGGTAGCTTCGATCCCATCGACTCGTGGCATGCGGACGTCCATGATGACGACATCCGGACGGAGCTGCCGGGTCAGCGTGACGGCCTCCTCGCCGTCTGCGGCTTCGCCCACAACGCGCAGATCCCGTTCGGTCTCCAACATCAGCCGCATACTGGTTCGGACCAGGTCCTGATCGTCTGCCAGGACCACGGTGATCTCCGGCCTGCTGGGAGTAGAAGCCCATCCTGGGCTTGCGGTTTTCATGCGTGATGACCTTGTGGTGGGACGGGTAGGTAGGCCTCCACCGACCAGCCGCCGTCCGAGCGCGGTCCGGCGACCAACGTGCCACCACAGGCGATGGCGCGTTCGGTCATGCCGACCAAGCCGTGCCGTGACGTCAACGCCCTGGCTGCGGTGACCCGCAGAGCGAGTGCTGACAACCGGTTCGCGACAGCGTCGTGCAGATCCCGGGCGATCCGCAGACGCTCGTTCAACGCCGCCGCACGCACCCGGTCGGCCGCGAGCGCCCGCTGGCGCCGCACGCTCACCGCGCCGCCGAGCAACGTCCCGATGAGCACCGCGGTGCTCGCCGTCCCCACAACCTGGTGCGGGCCGCCCTCACTCCAGTTGGCCACTATGTCTATGACAATCAACGAGGCGAGCATGCAGCCTCAACCCGTGTACCAAGCACCGATCCCACCGCGTTCAGCGCACCCGAGTCGTCATGCCGGACGCACGAGGCCCGCGTCGTACGCGACGATCACCGCCTGGATCCGGTCACGCGCGCCGACCTTGGTAAGGACCCGTCCGACGTGCTTCTTCACGGTCGACTCGGTCAGCGTGAAGTGGTCGGCGATCTCGGTGTTGGTCCAGCCGCGGCCGATCGCCACGAGGACCTCCCGTTCCCGGTCGCTGAGCGCGGCCAGCCGCGGATCCTCCCGAGGTCCGGCGTCACCCTGCGAGACATACGCCTCCATCAGCCGTCGGGTGAGGCTCGGCGCCACTATGGCGTTCCCGGCGGCCACCGCGCGGATTCCGGCGAGCAACTCGTCCGGACGAGCGTCTTTGAGCAGGAAACCGCTGGCGCCCGCCTGTAGTCCTGCGTAGACGTACTCGTCCACGTCGAAGGTGGTGAGGATCAGGACGTGAGTGCGGGTGCCCGTCGCGGTGATGTGACGGGTCGCCTCGATGCCGTCCATGCCCGGCATGCGAACGTCCATGAGCACCACGTCCGGCCGCAATGCCTGTGCTTTGCGTACTGTCTCAACGCCGTGCGCCGCTTCGCCCACTACCGTCATCCCTTCGGTGCTGTCCAGCAGCATCCGGAAGCCGAGCCGTTGCAGCGGCTGGTCGTCGGCGATCAGCACCGTGGTCACGCGGGCTCCTTGAGGATGGCCTCGACCAGCCATCCGTCGTCGCTTGGTCCGGCCTTGACGGTGCCGTCGTAGAGGGCGGCACGCTCGCGAATGCCCGCGATCCCGTTCCCCGGGGTGCCGTGGGCCGGTGCGCCGTAGTCCCGTACCGTGATGGTCATCTCGCCCGGCCGCTTGCGCAGCGCGACGTCGACGGCGACGCCGGGGCCGGCGTGGTTCAGCGTGTTGGTGAGAGCCTCTTGGACGATGCGGTACGCCGTCAACTGCAGGCCCCTGCTCAACGCAGCGAATTCACCTTCGGTGCGATAGGTGACCGCCAGCCCCGCCGATCGGAGGGCCGGCAGGAGATCTTCGATATCGGCGATGCCGGGCTGGGGACCCCATTGCTGATCCTGCTGTACGTCGCGCAGCACGCCAAGTACACGGCGAAGCTCCGTGAGGGCTTGCCGCCCGGTTTCCCCGATCAGGCGCAGCGGCTCGGCTGTCCGCTCGCCGCGGCTGTCGGCCAGCGACGCGCCACCGTCGGCCAGACCCACGATGACGGAGACGTGATGGCCCACGATGTCGTGCATCTCCCGGGCGATTCGGGCTCGCTCATGAGCGGCAGCGAGCTGCGCCGACTGTTCGCGCTCGATCTCCAGCCGGGCCGCCCGGCTCTCCAGCGAGGAAAGATAGGCGCGGTGGGTCCGCACCGTCAACCCGGTCGCTACGGCGGCAGCCGACAATCCCCCGATGGTCAGGAGGTTCCTCAGCAGAACGCCGGGCCCGCCATGCCACAGAGTGCCTGCGGCCAGGCTGTACATCGCCGTCATGAACCCGCAAGCGCAGGCCACCGCACGCGACGACCCGCGCGCGGCGACCGAGTACAGCAGAACGAATTGGGCGAGGTACGTGGGTAGGCGAATGCCGAGCAGCCATTCGGCCGACAGTACCAATTCGAAGGTCACGAACGCGACCAGCGGCGCCCGGCGCCACCACCAGAGCGGTAGCACCAGGGCCGCCAGCCCGATCATCGCCATGATGTGATGGAGGCCGTCGCTGTTCTCGCCTCCGAGCACGACCGGCAAGCTCACGAGCGCTGACGCGGCCGGCACGAATCCGTCCAGGAGCCTCGGGTGCCGCCGGTCGATGTTCTTCAGCCGGCCGGGCAGGTCGAAGTGCTTGGGGTGGATCGGATGTACCTCGTGGTCGGTCATGACGCGCCGATCTCAGGCATCCGTCTTCGCCAGCCGCAGGGCCGCACTCCCAACCAGCACCACGACGTAGACCGCCAACACCGCACCAGCGGGTCCGGGCGCCAGATGGCCCTCTGGTGGCTGCTCCGAGATGACGGACAGGCCGGCCGCCCCCAGGTGATACGGCTTGACAGTCTCTTCTACGGCTTGCGGCAAAGCCGGGAGCAGCTGCGGCAGGATCAAGAGGAACCCGGCGAAGATGGAGATGGCGCCCGCGCTCGACCGGATCAGAATGCCGAGGGAAACGCCGATCATGGTGACGGCCGCGAGATAGAGCCCTGAGCAGATGAGCACGCGCAGGATCGTTGCCGCGCCGGCGTCGGAACGGACCAGGTCGGGATCGGTCAGCAGATCACCGACAACCAAGTTGATCAACACACAGACGATCGTCGTCAGGAACGCCGCCCCAGCGGGAACAAGTATCTTCGCCAAGAGCATCGGCAACCGGGTCGGGATCGCGGTGAGCGTCGAGCGGATCATTCCTGTGCTGTACTCGCCCGCGGAGAGCAGAGCGCCCATCGCAGCCACGATGAGCGCGGCGAGCGCGACCATCACCGTCGCCGAACCGAGCGGGTCATAGATTTCGCCAGAGTTCGCCGGATCGCGGGTCGCAGCCACGAGCAGCCCGGGCACCACGATCACGAGCACCGTGACGGCCAGCGTTATCCAGCTGGAACGCAGCGAGGAGAACTTCGTCCACTCCGACCACGGGACGCCGACGAAGGTGAGTCGGTGCTGAGAGGTGGTTGTCGCCTGCGCCGTCACCGGGTCGCCTCCCGTTCGGCGCTGGGGTACTCCACCACGTCACGAGTGAGCTTCATGAAAGCCTCTTCGAGGCTGACGGCCTGTGGGACGAGTTCGAACAGCGGTACCCCGTGCTCCACCGCCAGGCGGGCGATCTCGTGTGCCGGGATCCCGGTGACCAGCGCACGGTCCGCTCCGGTGGACGTCACCATGATGTCCGGCCGGCTCAGCGCCGTCCGCAACGTCGCCATGTCGCTGGTGGCGACCACGACACCGGCCGTTGTCTGCTCGCCGATCAGATCGTCGACAGTGGTGTCGGCCAGCAGGCGACCTCGCCCGATGATGACGAGATGGGTCGCGATGAGCGAGACCTCGTTCATCAGATGGGATGACAGCATGACGATGCGGCCCTCACCGGCCAGGCCCGAGAGCAGGTTGCGCACCCAGAGCACACCTTCGGGGTCGAGCCCGTTCACCGGTTCGTCGAGCATCACCGCAGCCGGGTCACCGAGCAGTGCCGCCGCGATGCCGAGGCGCTGACCCATGCCGAGGGAGAACCCGCCGACGCGCTTGCCGGCCACCGCGGACAACCCGGCCATGTCGATCACCTCGTCGACACGCCGGCGAGGGATGCGATGCGTACGCGCCATCCCGAGCAGATGACTCAGTGCGGTGCGGCCCGGGTGCACCGATTTGGCCTCGAGCAGGACGCCGATCTCGCGTAGCGGAGCGGGATGGTCAGCGTACCTTTTGCCGTTGACGGTGGCCCGTCCTTCCGTCGGTGCGTCCAAGCCGACGATCATACGCATCGTGGTTGATTTGCCGGCACCGTTCGGGCCCAGGAAGCCGGTGACCTGGCCGGGGCGGGCGGTGAACGAGAGCTGGTGCACGGCAGTACGAGTGTCGTATCTCTTGGTGACTTGCTGCACTTCAATCACGGCTTGACACTACGAATCCAGCGGGTCAATTCACTGGTACCACGGTCGGCATCCGACGGGACCGCCTGGTACCGCGGTACCAGGCAAAGATCGCATGATGCTTGGGTTATGCAGCGGTCCGTGAAGTCAGTCAATCTGGCAACCGGCGCAAGCGGCCGTTGGGCGTCGCCGGGGAGAACCCACCGCTGCCCGAACGGCGTGGCTCACTTCGCCAACCGGCTCGGCAGGATCGTGAGGCCACAGTCGTTCGAGGGTGACAGAGTATGCTTTTGGTGCTATATTTGTGGCGTGTTGATCGACTGGTCGAGCGAGTTCCGACAGATGGCTGACTGAACTCGAACGCCGAGCAGCCGACGGGCACGGTCGGGCAGACGAGCAACTCGACCTGGTCAACGCGATGTTGGACTACCTGCAGGACCTCAAGGAGTCACCGGCGGACGACACACCGACCCTGAAGCGTGTCCGGCAGTCCCGCAGGTACCCGGTCTGGCGGGTCTCGCACCCGTTCCGAGAGGGCATGGCCGTCCGCCTGATCGTGTGGTTTCCGCCCGAGGCCCCGCCGGTGATCGTCTTGTTCGGCAACGACAAGGCCCAGATGGGTGACGTGTTCTACAACAGCGTCAGCAGCCGCGCCGACCAGGTGATTGCGGCCTACCTCAGACTGACCGACGGAGGCGACGATGGCTAACCGGCCCACTGAGTCCGAACCCACCACGTTCGTCGACACCGAAGCCGCACAGGCGCGCATGGCACGCCTGCGATCGCGACGCGGTGCCGCCGAGCGTGTTGACAGCATCCGCGCGGAGATGGCCGAAGCCGACCGTGTCTACGCCGAAAACCTCGCGGCGGTACGCAAGGCAGCGGATCTCACACAGGTCGAGCTGGCCAAGGCCATGGGCGTAGCGCAGTCGGAGATCAGCCGCATCGAAAGTCGCCCCGACATGCTGCTCTCAACGCTTGCCAGCTATCTCGCCGCCGCTGGCGATCGTCCACGCGTTGTCGTCACCGTCGCCGGACACGACATCGAAGTAGACCTCACCTCACTGATCAGACACTGAGGGGGCGCTCCCGGCGGCGCAACGCGCCTCCAACCAGCAGGGCGGTGCAGTATGGGCTCCTGTGCGTGCGTGACTGATACGAGGTGATCGCTCTTGACGCGGTCGTCGAAGGGCGGGTCGAGCAAACGCTGGCGGCGTCGGCCACGAGGGACGATGCCTAGCTAGTCCTCCTTCCCCCGTGTGGGCGGCCCGTTCCGGGCTGAAAACCGTCGGGCCCTTGCGCGCCGTCGTGGTTGCGGGCACGGTGGTTGATGTCGTCCGCAGACGTCGGCGCTGCTTGGTTCCATCGAGGCCGTTAGCTAGACGGCCTCGCCGTGACCGAGGCCAAGCTGGCCCCCCTCGACGGCCTCGCCGACATCGACACCGTCATGCGCGCCGTGGAAACCGTCAGCGCCTACCTCACAGGCGCGATCAGGCGCGAGATCGCGAACCTGCGGGCCGAGCGCGCCACGGGCCTGTCCAAACGCGACTGGCAGCGCGCCTCCGGCCCGCATGTGACCAAAATGTTGGCCACGGGCCGCTTCCCGGCGCTGACCAAGGCCGTGTACGACGGCACGCACGTGGACACCGAAACATCCTTCGCGACGGGCCTGGACTGGGTCCTCGACGCCGTGGCCGCCAAACTCACCCAGCCCCGAGCGTGACGCTCAGCACTGCCGAGTGTGAGGGAGGTCGAGGTCGGTGTCCACTGGGCCGTGTGGGCTTGCGCCGCCACCACTCAAAACGTTGGTGGGCGCCGGGAGCGTCCGCTTCTTGATGGGTCGTAGAGGGCGGATGTTCCCATCCCCGGCCGGGGCACGCGGGAGCCGGCGCTTCACCGGCGACTGAGGCACGACAGCATCGCCCGGTGAGCGATGATCGCCGCTGCACTCACGCACGTTGAGCGCGCGCTCATCGGCTATAAGCAGATGCACCATTGCGTCGATGACGACCGGCTCCGTCCGGTAGCTCGACGCTAAGACGCCGATGCCGGTCCGGTGCGAACCACCAGCCACGCGTCGTGCAGACGACCACCGCCGGGTGATCGAGTGCCTCGACCGCGGGAACCGCCGCAGTGCGCAGGACCCGGCCGTCAAGATCGTTCGGTTCGAGCCTAGCGGGTAAATCGGACATTGGTGGAGCGGATGATGCACCATGCGAACCACTCGATCATGATTCCTGGCCTCGCCCTGCCGGCCGTGACCGTCAACGCGGGTCGCAGGCATCGACCGGCTCGGGCTCACGTTGCGGCGCCGCCCGCGCGACGCCAGAGTGCGCCGGATAAGCACCGACGCACTGAGCACGCGACGGCGAGCCATGTATACAGCGACGGCTTCCTGATATCATCAGTGTCGTGAGAACTATCATCGACGTGGACGACGAACTACTTGAGGCCGCTCAATCCGAGTTGGGGACCGCGACGAAGAAGGACACCGTCAACGAGGCGCTGCGCTACGTGGCTGAGCGCAAGGCACGATCGCGCGCCGTCCTTGACGATCCGTTCTTCCTCGGCGGGTCCGACCTGACCGACCCGGATGTGATGCGTGGTGCCCGGCGTTGACCACGCTGTTCCTCGCCGACACCTCTGCGTACACGGTTGCGCGTCGATCATCGGCGGCCGAGACCCGGCTCAGGACGCTGGCGGCGGACGGAACGCTGGCCACCTTCGTCACCGTTGACCTCGAACTGGGCTATTCGGCGCGCACCCCCGCCGAGCATCAAGGGATCTTTCGCATTCGTGGTCAACTCGTCCAACTCGCCTCCGTCGACGAGATCGCCCTTCGGGCACGCGAGGTTCAGGCCCTCATGGCGACCCGAAGTCAACACCGCGCCGCAGGCGTGATGGACCTGCTTACCGCCGCCGCCGCCGAGCACTACGGCGCCTCCGTCCTGCACTACGACGCCGACTTCGACCACATCGCCGCGGTGACCGGGCAACCCGTCGACTGGGTCGCGCCAAAAGGCTCCATACCTTGATCCAGCCGACGCGGTAGCCAGACCGATGTACACACTGCGACACCGGCAGCGCCCCCACCAGCAGCGGGCCGCGCCGATGGGCGTACATGCAGGTGGCGGCACCGGTGGGGCGGGCGGGACTCGAACTCGCGGGCAAGGGATTGTGAGTCCCCAGCTCTAACCTGCTGAGCTACCGCCCGCCCCTGCGCGGCGGGACGAGCTTGAATACGGCACGGGCATGGAGCTGGGGTGGGGTGGGGGGGGGGCCGCCACCCCCCCCCCAGTGTGGGGGGGGGTTGGGTTTTTAAAGGGAGGGTGATTAACCCGGGGGTGTTTGGGGCGGGGGGGGGGGTACGTAAGCCCC
>NZ_JBEPDB010000055.1:0-61066 GCF_040300025.1 Dactylosporangium sp. NPDC000555
GTAGCCGCCGGCCGACGGGCCGCCGGGGCCGTACCCGCCGCCCGCTGACGGGCCCTCGTAGCCGCCGCGCTGGTCGTAGCCGCCGGCCTGGGGGGCGCCGCCGTTGTAACCGCCGCCGGCCGACGGGCCGTCGTAGTTGTTGGCGCCATAGCCACCGCCGCCGGAGGACGGGCCATAGCCGCCGCCGGACGAGGGGGCGTCGTAGCCGCTCCCTCCGCCATAGCCACCCTGACCACCGGGACCACCCGCGCCGCCCGGGCCGCCGGAGGACGGGCCGTAGCCGCCGGCCGTCGTGGGCGCGCCCTCGTAACCACCGCGCTGGTCGTAGCCGCCGCCCTGGCCGCCACCGTTGTAGCCGCCGCCAGCAGCCGGGCCGTCGTAGTTGTTGGCGCCGTAGCCGCCGCCGTAGTTGTTGTTGGCGCCGGTGCCCGGCTCGTACCGCTGCGTCGCATCGCCGTAACCGCCACCGCCACCGGCGTAGTCGGGCGCATACGGGTCGACCGGCGGGCGCGACGACGGGCCATAGCCGGCCCCGGCGCTCCCGCCACCCGGGCCCGCGGTGCCGCCCGAGCCGCCGTAGCCGCCGCTCGCGAAGCCCGCACGGTCGTTGTAGCCGCCCGCCGACGGGTAGCCGCCGGCACCGGGCGGGGGCGCAGCGTACGGATCGGGCGGCACGTCGTCGAACACCTGCCCGGAGTGCACGATCGCGGTCGCGTCGTTGGCGCCCGCGCGGTTGACCATCGTCGGGGCGGGGCCCATGGCGCCGACCATCGTCGGGTCGGCCTGCGGGCCGCGGTAGGCGGGACGCTGCGTGGGCACGCCGCGGCGCGGCCCGGTGTCCTCGTCGTCCTCGCCATCGTCGTCGTCACCGCGGCGGCGCAGCAGCAGCACGATCGCCACGACGCCGAAGCCCACCAGGAGCACGCCGAGCGCGATG
Organism: Dactylosporangium sp. NPDC000555; assembly: GCF_040300025.1. Lineage (NCBI taxonomy): Bacteria > Bacillati > Actinomycetota > Actinomycetes > Micromonosporales > Micromonosporaceae > Dactylosporangium > Dactylosporangium sp. NPDC000555. The sequence goes on from NZ_JBEPDB010000055.1 coordinate 938, forward strand.
AGGATCCAAGAGGAGAACCCGCCGCCGCTAGCGTTGTTCGCGGCGTTGGTGGTCGCGCTGTTCTGGGGCATGACGCCGCCGCTGGACTGGCTGTCGGTAGTCAGGTCGCCGGCGGTCAGCGGCGGGGGCGGCGACTGGGACTCGGCGAGCGAGGGCAGCCCGAGATTCACGCTGTTGGTGGCCTTGCCGGCGGTGCCGGTGACCTGCTTGGTGAAGTTGTCGTAGCCGGTCGCCCCGGCGCTGATCTTGATCGTCCCGGGCGCGATCGGGCTGGCCTCGGAGCCGGGGAACCGGAAGGTGCCACGCTCATTGGTGGTGACCTGCTTGCTCCGGCCGGCGGAGTCCTCCAGCATGACGGTCGCGCCCTTGATCGGCTTACCGGTCGCCGAGTCCGTAATCGTCCCGGAGACCTCGGTCACAGTCGTCACCGCCGCGGCCGACGTGGGGGGCGGCGTCGTCGCCGCCTGGGCCTTGAGGGTGACGTTGAACGACTTCGTGTCGGAGCCGCCATTGGTGACGATCACCTGGCCGCCGCCCTGCTTACTCTGCCCGGCCGGAATCTGACTCTGGGCCGGCGGCGCGACGCGGAGTGGCAGATTCTTCGTGGCGCCGCTGTCGACATCGATGGTGCAGTCGAGGCGCGTCCCGCCGCCGGTGCAGCCGTCGGGTGGGTTCGAGATCGACAGGCCCAGGTCACTCGGCAGGTCAATGGCGAGCTTGGCGTTCTTTGCGTCGGCATCGCCGGTGTTCTTGACCTGAATATTGACCGTCTGCGCTCCACCCCCTACCGTCAGTGTCAGGTCTGGGGCGCCACTCACAGTGACGTTGGGACCGGCAGCGAATGCCGGTGTTGCTATGCCGACCAGAGCGCTCGCCGCCAGAACAGCCACCGCCCCCGCTCTGATCAGCAGGGTTCGTCGGTGCGCAGTCACGTCACACCCCTCCGGATCTTGACATTCACCCGAGCGTCGCTGCCGAGCATGTCCGTCTACGGTCCAACATGCGAGCGAAACTCGCCTTGCATGGTGCGCCGGAGCAAACTATGCCCTGTCGGGCGGGGTCGGCGAAACCCGTGACGTGTTGCGATCGCCCCGGAGGCGGTCGTATCGTCCCGGTATGTCCACTGCGCACCGATATTCCGCCACGGTGCAAAACGTCCTTGATGCCCTTGAAGAAGGGGTCGAGCCCGGCCGTCCCGCCCTGCGTGACGCCGTCCGGGAACTCCTCGCCGACCTGCGGACACGCGCGCCAGGACGTTCGGTGGAGGTGCGGATTCCCCCGTACGGCGCGATTCAGTGCATCGAAGGGCCGAGGCACACGAGAGGTACGCCACCCAACGTCGTCGAGACCGACCCGACCACGTGGATCGAGATCGCCACGGGTCGGAAATCGTGGCACGAAGCCGTCACCGCCGGGAAGATCAGCGCGAGCGGGGTTCGAGCCGATTTATCGGCTTATCTGCCCTTGTAACTACCTAAATCGTCAGGCAGACTGCTCACCAACGGCGCACAAATTGTGGCTCTGCGTCATGCCCGAAACCTCGCGTACACTGTTCCCCGCGAAGGCGGCGCAGCGTGCGGCGCCGAAACAGCAGCCGGCCCGAAAACCAGCTCTGCGGCCGCGTCCACCTCAAAGCCATCTTGCAGCCATCTCAACAGCCAATCGGCAACTGCGACGACAGGAGCGGCACGTGCCCCGAGGCGATGGCCGGTTGAGCCACGAGCTCGACCCCCAGCGTCCAGGTCCACAGGACAAGTGTGGAGTGTTCGGCGTCTGGGCGCCGGGCGAAGAGGTCGCGAAGATGACCTACTACGGGCTGTATGCACTGCAGCACCGTGGGCAGGAGGCGGCCGGCATCGCGGTGTCGGACGGAACCGGCGTCGTGGTCTACAAGGACCTCGGCCTGGTGTCGCAGGTCTTCGACGAGCCGACCCTGGCGAGCCTGCGCGGCCACATCGCGATCGGCCACGCGCGGTATTCCACCACCGGCGGATCGACCTGGGAGAACGCGCAGCCGACGCTGCGCTCGACGCGCGGCGGCGACGACCGGGCCGGCACCACGATCGCGCTGGCGCACAACGGCAACCTGGTCAACACCGCCGAGCTGGCCCGCCGGGTCGCGGAGCTGCCAGACGTCGAGCCCGACGCGATCAACTCCACCAACGACACCGCCCTGGTGACGGCCCTGCTCGCCGCGCGCCCCGACCTGTCCGTCGAGGCCGCCGCGCTGGAGGTGCTGCCCACCCTGCGCGGCGCGTTCAGCTTCGTCTTCATGGACGAGGACACCCTTTACGCGGCACGCGACGTCAACGGCGTGCGCCCGCTGGTGCTCGGGCGCCTCGAGCACGGCTGGGTCGTGGCGAGCGAGACCGCGGCGCTGGACATCGTCGGCGCGAGCGTGGTCCGCGAGATCGAGCCGGGCGAGCTCATCGCGATCGACGAGCACGGGCTGCGCTCCAGCCGGTTCGGCACGCCCGACCCGAAGGGGTGCCTGTTCGAGTACGTCTATCTGGCCCGCCCCGACACCACGATCTCGGGGCGCAACGTGCACGCGGCCCGCGTCGCGATCGGGCGCACGCTGGCACGGGAGCACCCGGTCGCGGCCGACATGGTCATCCCCGTGCCGGAGTCCGGCACCCCCGCCGCGATCGGCTACGCGGCCGAGTCCGGCCTCCCGTTCGGTCACGGCCTCATCAAGAACGCCTACGTGGGACGCACCTTCATCCAGCCGTCCCAGACGATCCGCCAGCTGGGCATCCGGCTCAAGCTCAACCCGCTGCGCGACAACGTGCGGGGCAAGCGGCTCGTCGTCGTCGACGACTCCATCGTGCGCGGCAACACCCAGCGCGCGATCGTGCGCATGCTGCGCGAGGCGGGCGCGATCGAGGTACACGTGCGAATCTCCTCACCGCCGGTCAAGTGGCCGTGCTTTTATGGCATCGACTTCGCAACCCGCGCGGAGCTGCTGGCCAACGGGCTCGACCTGGACGGCATCCGCCGCTCGATCGGCGCGGACTCGCTCGGCTACGTGTCGCTCGCCGGGCTGGTCGCGGCGACCGAGCAGCCCGCGTCGCGGCTGTGCAGCGCGTGCTTCGACGGGCAGTATCCGATCGAGCTACCGGCCGACAACGTGATCGGCAAGCACGTCCTGGAAAGCGTCGCGCGCGCCGCGGGGGCCGCGCCGACCACGACGGACGGTGGCGCGGTCAGCGTCGCCGCCAGTTTGGGCGGCTCCGGCGCGCTGCTGCGACCGTGACCGCCCACCCGAGACATACCGCGGTGGCCGCCGCCGCAGAAGGCAATCAAAGGGGAGAAAGTGACGCACGTGGATGAGCTCGCCGACAAGGCCGGTCAGACCGGTCAGGGCAGCACCCCCGAGCGGCAGCTGTGGACGGCCGGCAACGGCCGGGGCCGCCGTAAGACCGTGACCTATGCGGACGCGGGTGTGTCGATCCACGCCGGCGAGCAGGCCGTCGAGCTGCTACGCACCAAGGTGCACCGGACGCACCGGCCTGAGGTCATGGGCGACATCGGCGGGTTCGCCGGGCTGTTCCGGCTCGACCTGAAGAAGTACAAGAGCCCGATCCTCGCCTCCTCGACCGACGGCGTCGGCACGAAGCTGGCCATCGCCCAGGCCCTGGGCATCCACGACACGGTCGGCATCGACCTGGTCGCCATGGTCGTCGACGACCTGGTCGCCTGCGGCGCCGAGCCGCTGTTCCTGCTCGACTACATCGCCTGCGGCGAGGTCGTGCCCGACCGGGTCGCCGAGATCGGCGCCGGCATCGCGGACGGCTGCCGCTATGCCGGCTGCGCGCTGCTGGGCGGCGAGACCGCCGAGCACCCCGGCGTGATGCGCCCCGACGAGTACGACATCTCCGGCACCGGCGTCGGCGTCGTGGAGGAGGACGCGATCCTCGGCCGCGACCGGGTCGAGGTCGGCGACGCCGTCATCGCGCTGCGGTCCACGGGACTGCACTCCAACGGCTACTCGCTGGTCCGGCACGTGCTGCTGGGCGCCGGCCGGATGCGGCTGGACAGCGTCATCGACGAGTTCGGCCGCCAGCGCACGCTGGGCGAGGAACTGCTCACCCCGACGCGGATCTACGCCAAGGACTGCCTTGACCTGATCAAGGAGGCCGACATCCACGCGTATGCGCACGTCACGGGCGGTGGCATCCCCGGCAACCTGGTCCGGGTGCTGCCCGAGCACCTCGACGCGGTCGTGGACCGTGCGACGTGGCGGCCGCAGCCGATCTTCGAGCTGGTGCGCACCAAGGGGCGCATCGAGGACTCGGAGATGGAGAGCACCTTCAACATGGGCATCGGCATGATGGCCGTGGTCTCCGCCGAGGACGCCGACCGCACGCTGGCCTTCCTGGCCGGCCGCGGCCTGGACGCCTGGCAGGTGGGCGAGGTCATCGAGGGCACCGGCACGGTGCAGATGGTCGGATCGCACACCCGCGGCTGAGGCCGCGCACGCACGGCACACGACTGAACGAAACGGGGGCGGCTGCCGGGACAACCGGCACCGCCCCTTTGTGCGTCATTGAAGAAGAACGCTGTCGAAATGCGTGGGAACGGAGAAGTCTCTCGCTTATTCGATCAACTGGGGCTTACCGCGGCGTAGGGATGGACCTAGGCTGAAGCGACACGTCCCTACACCCAAAAGGAGGATGGGGCGGTGTCGTGGAGCGGCATGCGGGGGATCTCGCCGATCCCGAGTTATGTTGTGCTGCAGCCCACAACCCTGTGCAATCTGGACTGCACGTACTGCTACCTTCCCTTCCGGGCGCGCAATGACCGCATGAGCCCCGCCGTGGCCGCGGCCGTGGCCGCCTCGGTCAACCCATGGGCGGCGGCCGACGAGCGCTTCTCGGTCGTCTGGCACGGCGGGGAGCCGCTGGCCGCGGGGCGGGATGCCCTCGCCGAGCTCATGGCGCCGTTCGAAAGCGTCGAGCACCACGTGCAGACGAACGCGACCCTGATCGACGACGCGTGGTGCGAGTTCTTCGCCGAGCGCGGCGTGCGGGTCAGCGTGAGCGTCGACGGGCCGGAGCCCCTCAACCGGGAGCGGGTCAACCGGGCGGGCGCCCCGGCGTACCGAACGATCTTGCGCGGCATCGAGGCGCTCCAGCGGCATGGCGTGCCGTTCTCGGCGCTCTGCGTGGTCGCCCAGCCCAGGCCGGGGCTGGCGGCACAACTCTACGAGTACTTCCTCGACCTCGGCTGCGACGTCCTCGGGGTAAACATCGAGGAGCAGGAGGGCGTCAACGCGCGCGCCAACGACTTCGCCGACGACGCCGTGCGGACGTTCTGGGCGGAGCTGGTGGCCGCGTGGCGGCTCGAGCCGCGCATCCACGTGCGCGAGATCGAGTGGACGCTGCGGTACGCCGGAGCGGTGCTCGCCGGCACGGCCGACGGCATCCTCCCGGGCGCGCTCGACCCGATCCCGACGATCGCCGCGGACGGGCGGGTCTTCCTGCTCTCGCCGGAGCTCGCCGGGTTCACCGACGCGCGCTACGGCGACTTCTCCTCCGGCAGCGTCCTGCGCACCCCGCTCTCGACGATCCTGGCCGGCGCGGCCACCTCGGCGGGGTGGGTGCCGGAGTACCTGCGGGGCGTCGAGGCGTGCCGCACGAGCTGCCCGTACTTCGGGTTCTGCGGCGGCGCGCACGCGGCCAACCGCTACTTCGAGCACGGCAGGTTCGACGGCACCGAGACGAACCACTGCCGGAACAGCAAGATTCGCCTTCTGGAGGGAGTGCTGGACCATGCCGAAGCATGCTGACCCGGTCACCGAGCGCGTCAACGAGGCCGCGGACGGACTTCGTGTGTTGCTCGAGGAGGCTGCCATGGCACGGGCCGCCCGCGCGGAGGCGAGCGAACAGGACGGCACGAGCGCCGTCTGCGCCTGGAACCACTTCGAGAACATCCCGACGTTCTACAACTGGAACAACCGTCCCCGTTGAGGGCTATTCGCGTCGTAGTGGCCGCCCGGTCCGATTCGGTCCGCATGAAGCCGACCGAGCCGGGCTGGGCATGGCGGCCCCGCGGTGGTTGGGAACCACCCCGGGGCGATGCCTACGCCGAGACACCCGCATGGCGGTCCGTCGAGAGAACGGCTGCCGTGCGGGTGCTGTGAACACGACTCGGGCACGTGGTTGTCCACGTGCCCGTGAGCCGGGTTGACCGATGGTCAACGACCCCGTGAGCGCCAATCACTGTCGCTAGAGGGGTCGTCGTAGTCGTCCTCGTCGTCAGCCTCATCATCGACTTCGCCACCATACTCTGCGTAGTCGTCGCGTGACTTAGGGCCGCCCGCCGCGAGCTCGCGCTGCAACGCTTCGAGGTCGGTGTTGGGGGAGTGATACTTCAGCTCCCTGGCCACCCTAGTCTGCTTGGCCTTCGCACGGCCGCGCCCCATGGCTCGACCCCCTCGCACAGAATTACGGGGCAGCCATTACCGGCAGGCCCCGACAACGTCAGGCATCTCTCGTGGCTCTTACGGTACATGTCGCGGGCACCTTTCGGCATCTCGCCCCTACCGACCATTTCGGTGGCGTTGCTTACCCGACCGGACCGGTCGGGTAAGCACCATCTGTCGGGTGGGGTCGTCACGCCCGCTCTGCGCCTCGGTGCATGGTTTACACCAAGATGGTACGAAGCCTTCCGACTTCGGCCATTCGCTGTTCGGCGAGCCGGTCCGCGGCCAGCACCGGCGGCACGTCCTCGGCCTCCGCGAGCTGCAGAATCTGCCGGGTGGTGTCGTAGATCCGCCCCGCCCGTTCCTTCGCCCGGGCGAAGTTGAAGCCCTCGATCTCGTCCGCCACCTGGATCACCCCGCCCGAGTTGACCACGTAGTCGGGCACGTAGAGCACGTCACGCTCGGCGAGGAGCTTTTCCACCCCCGGGTGGGCCAGTTGGTTGTTGGCCGCGCCGGCGACGATCTTCGCCCGCAGAACGGGGACGGTCTCGTCGTTGAGGGCGCCGCCCAGCGCGCAGGGCGCGTAGACGTCGATCGCCGAGGCGATCAGGTCCTCGCTGCTGTCGACCAGGTCGACCTGGGGGTACGTCGAGCTCACCCAGTCCCGGGCCCGCTCGGAGACGTCGGTGGCGACCACGGCGGCGCCGTCCTCGAGCAGGTGGCGGGTCAGGTGCTTGCCGACCTTGCCGAGGCCGGCGATGCCGACCCGGCGGCCGGCCAGCGACGGGACGCCCCAGCGGTGCTCGGCGGCGGCGCGCATGCCCTGGAAGACGCCGTAGGCGGTCAGCACGGAGGAGTCCCCCGCGCCGCCGTGCGACTCGGAGCGGCCGGTGACGTACTTCGTCTCCTTGGCCACGACGTCCATGTCCTGCACGTACGTGCCGACGTCGCAGGCGGTGTAGTAGCGGCCGCCGAGCGACTGCACGAACCGCCCGTAGGCGCGCAGCAGGGCCTCGCTCTTGTCCTTCTCCGGGTCGCCCCAGATCACCGCCTTGCCGCCGCCGAGGTCGAGGCCGGCGAGGGCGTTCTTGTAGGCCATGCCGCGCGACAGCTCCAGCACGTCGTGCAGCGCCTCTTCCTCGGTGGCATACGGGTAGAACCGCGTCCCGCCGAGCGACGGCCCGAGGGCGGTCGAGTACACGGCGATGATGGCCCGCAGGCCGGAATGCGGGTCGTGGCAGAACACGACCTGTTCGTGGTTGCTGGCGAAGACGCCCATGCATGCTCCCGAAGCGAAGCGCGGCCCGTCCTCATGAGACGGCACCGCAGACGGAGTGCGGTGATCCGACCCTAACCCCGACACGTGGCGGTCGGGTCGAGGGCGGCTTCGCGCCGCCAGGTCGTTTCGTGCGACGATCGGGCCGTGCCGTCGCTCTTCGCGTCATACCTGCGGGTGTACGAGCCGCTGGCCGCCTTCGACCGCGACTACCAGTTGTACTGGCGTCGCTATGTCAAAGAGGGGCGAGCGGTTGCGCTGTCCGACGGCCCCGGCCGGCAACGGACCGCGGTGCTCGAGGCGCTCGGCGCCGGCTGGACCCGGCTGCCGGCGCTGCCGGACGAGGCGTATGTCCTGGAGGCCGACGACACACTGCTCGTCTGCCCGTGGAACCTGCGCATCCGGGTCGCCGAGGCGGCGCTGACGGCGCGGGACGGGGTGCCCAGCGTCATCGCGGACGCGTTCGTACCTCCCGTGCTCGCCGGGCTCGCGCAGACCATCGTGGACGACTGGCGCAGCGGCGACCACGTGCTCGAGCGCGGGCTGCCTCGCGTCCACGAGCAGGTGGCAACCTGGGGCGTGCCGCTGCGCTGGTTCGTCTTCGTCGACCTCGAGGAGCGCGAGCTGTCGCTGCGCCCGGGACGGCGGGTCCTGCGCTACCGGACGGAGATCTCGAAGGCCCGCCGGCGGGCGCATCGGGCGTACGCCGTTCTTCGGCGAGCCATCGGAGACGCGCCGATCACGGTCGCCGTCGAGGAGACGGCCCGGTGGCTCGAGGAGTTCCACTCGCGATCGATCGTCGAGCTGGACTACGGCGGCCTCGTGAACCTCATGTCGGACGATGCCCTCGCCGCGGACGACTCCCCCGGGCTGGTCTCGGCCGGCTTGTCCGACGTCGCGCGCGGAGACGCGGACGCGGCCACCGAGGTCTACGAGCGGCTCGTCGACCGGTGGCGGGCCGTGCAGCTGCTGGAGCGGTGCAACTAAACCTGGCTTCCCACGTCGCAGGTCCGAACGTTTGACCTGCGGCGGCAAGTAGCCGGAACCGGTCGGGCGCGCGGGCGAAATTCGCCGACGAACGGGTCTTCGGGGTCTTGTCGCGGCCGGAGGTCGCGGGTCCTTGGCACCGCGGGCGTGGCAGGGAGGCGCCCCGGCGCCGACCGCTCTCTCACGGGAGGAACGGTCGTGCGTTGCGCGGACCGGAGCCCTGATTTGACGAAATTGAATGTCCGGTTCGTCACTCACCCAATCGGGTGTCACTCTCAGCAACCGAGTCGCACCCGACCGGTGTCCGTTATGCCTAATTGAATGAGGTTTATGAGCTACCCATCACCCCAGAGGGTGAGCTAGATTCGTGGTTAACCACTCACCCTCCGTCGCCACCGGTCACCTTTTATCCCATTTTGGACCGCCAAATTGGGAAAATTCACTTATTCATCATCCGTCCATACAGGGACCTTCAGCCGTTCGGCCCATGTCGGACATCGGGGACTAGCCGGACCATAGGAAACGCGTCGGCCGGCGGGACCCCGTCCGACGTTCCTGGGTACCTGTGGAGGAGTGACCGATGCCATCTCGCACGCATGAACCTGAGCCGTTGCTAACGCCGGCTGAGGTCGCGTCGATGTTCCGCGTCGACCCGAAGACCGTCACCCGTTGGGCGAAGGCGGGCAAGCTGAGCGCTATTCGCACGCTCGGCGGTCACCGACGCTACCGCGAGTCCGAGGTGCGAGCCCTGCTCCAGGGCCAGATTCCCCAGCAACGCCAGGGCGACTGACGCAGACAGTACCTCGCGTCACCGCCAGGCGCCAAACGCCACGCTCGTCTCCGCGACGCGCCCGGATCGTCACCCCCCGGTGATCCGAGCGCGTCGTTTCGTTTGAGGAGTACGCGTTCACACCAGCGTGATGCGGATGCCGACCGTGGCGTCGGCGCCGCGACGGCGGATGCTGGCCCAGACGAACAAGCGGCCGCTGAGGCCGTATTTCTTCTTGATCATCTCGCGGACGGCGGCACCGCCATCCGGGCCGAGCAGCGTCGCCCGGGCCGGGACCGGCTCGCCCTTCGCCACGCCCCGCACGTTGCACGGCGCGACGGTCACGGCGCCGTCGCGGCGGATGCGCTTGACCTTGCCGGAGTCGCCCACGGTCCACACCAGCAGTGCGTCCCCGTCGCGTGCGGCCCAGACGGGGGTGGGTACGGGCGTTCCGTCCCGGCGGAACGTCGTCACCAGGAGATACCGTTCCTCACCCAACTGCTCAACGGTGGCGGGAGTGTTCGTCATACGACACACGGTACGAGCAGCACAACTGCTAACGGCCGGCACGCGCCCGAGGTGACGGGGAGCTAGTCTGATGCTGCCCGAAGTTCAGCGCCAGCTGCCCCGGAGATCACAATGAAATTGTCGATCCTGATGCCGGTCTACAACGAGGAGGAACGCGTCGCCAACGCCGTGAAGCAGGCGCTCGACGTGAACTACCCGACGGAGACCGAGCTCGTGATCGTCGACGACGGCAGCCGTGACCGCACGGCCGAGATCCTCGGTGGGCTGAGCGACGACCGGCTTCGCGTGATCGTCCACCCACGCAACAAGGGCAAGGGCGCGGCAATCCGCACGGCGGTGGAGCACGCGACCGGGGACTACATGGTCATCCTCGACGCCGATCTCGAGTACGACCCGCAGGACATCCCGAAGCTGCTCGAGCCCGCGCTGGACGGCCGGGCCACCGTGGTCTACGGCAATCGGACGTTCGGGAGCCACAGCTCCTTCTCGTTCTGGTACGTCATGGGCAACAAGGCCGTCACGACCGCGGCCAATATGCTGTTCAACTGCTACCTCGGCGACCTTGAGACCTGCTTCAAGCTCATGCCGATCTCGCTGTACCGGTCGCTGCAGGTGCGCTCGGCCGGCTTCGGCATGGAGGCCGAGGTGACGGGCAAGCTGCTGCGAAACCGGCACCGGCCGTATGAGGTTCCGATCTCGTACCGCGCCCGCACCCGCGAAGAAGGCAAGAAGATCACTTGGAAGGACGGCGTCGAGGCGCTGTGGATCCTGTCTCGCGAACGCGTCCGCAAGCCGTACCGCCCCGTTTGAGCCGGCCGCCCGAGTTGCTGAGCATCGGAGAGCTCTCCGCGCGCAGCGGTGTCGCGCCGTCCGCCCTGCGGTTCTACGAGAAGCTCGGCCTCATCCGGTCCACGCGCACCAGCGGCAACCAGCGCCGGTACGAGCGCGCCGAGCTGCGCCGGGTCGCCTTCATCCGCATCTCCGCACAGGTCGGCGTACCGCTGGAAACCATCAAGGAGGCGCTCGCCTCGCTGCCCGCCAACCGCACGCCGACCAAGGCGGACTGGGCCCGGCTCTCGGCCGGCTGGCGCGGCCACCTCGACGAGCAGATCAAGCTCCTCGAGCGGCTCCGAGACACGCTCACCGGTTGCATCGGCTGCGGCTGCCTGTCGCTCAAGACGTGCGGCATCGTCAACACCGACGACGGCCTCTCGGCCAAGGGCTCGGGCCCGGTCATCCTCACCCGGCCCTGATCAGCGCGAAACCGTCAGCAGGATCTTGCCGAAGTGCTCGCTCGACTCGAGCAGCCGGTGCGCCTCGGCGGCCTCCCCCATCGGGAACCGATCGTGGATCAGCGGGCGCACGATGCCCTCCTCCACCAGCGGCCACACCTCTTCGCGCACCCCGCGGACGATCGCGGCCTTCTCCGCCGCCGGGCGTGAGCGCAGCGTCGTACCCGCCACCGTGGCCCGCTTGGCCAGCAACTGGCCCAGGTCCAGCTCACTGCGGCGCCCGCCCTGCAGCCCGATCACCACCAGCCGCCCGCCGACCTTGAGCGCGTCGACGTTCTGCTTCAGGTAGCTCCCGCCCATGATGTCGAGGATGACGTCGGCCCGCACCGACTGGCTGAAGTCCTCGACCGTGTAGTCGATCACGCGCTCCGCGCCCAGCTCCAGCAGCCGCTCCCGCTTGACCGCCCGAGCGGTGGTTACGACCGTCGCCCCAAGGGCCTTTCCCAGCTGTACCGCGAACGTCCCGACCCCGCTGCCGCCACCGTGCACGAGCAGCGTCTCCCCCGGCTTGAGCCGCGCCACGTCCACAACGTTGGAGAACACGGTCGCCGCGACCTCGGGCAGCCCCGCCGCGTCCACGACCGAGACCCCCTTCGGCACCGGCAGAACCTGGCCGGCGGCCGCGACGGCGAGCTCCGCATATCCGCCCCCGCCGATCAGCGCACACACCTCCTGACCCACGTGCCACCCGTGGACGCCCTCGCCGAGCTCACGGATGCGCCCGGAGACCTCCATCCCCGGGTACGGCGGCGCATCCTTGGGCGGCGGATAGTTCCCCTGCCGCTGCAGCGCGTCGGCGCGGTTGACGCCGGCCGCCGCCACCTCGATCAGTACCTCGCCCGCGGCGGGTGCCGGGTCCGGCACCTCAGTCCACCGCAGCACCTCGGGTCCACCTGGCCGTTCGATCGTGATCGCATGCACGGCTCCATCATCGTCTGTCCCACCACGGACGCCACCCGTGGTGGTCCCATCCCGCACGATCCCCGCCCCGATGTCGCCCCGCGCCCCGACCCCAGTCATGGGCCGTACCCTGGTCTGCGCTCGGCTCTTCCGTCGGGTCTTCGGTCGGGTCTTCGATCGGCGGCCCCGTCGGGTCCAGGCTCGTCATCGCGGTCGGTTCCACAGTCGGCGCGATGGTGCCCTGCGCGGCTCCGGGCCGCCGCGACTCCACGACGGCGCTTCGCGTCCGATTTGGGGTATTGCTTTCGCTGCCGTTGGCGCCTATTTCGCTACCGTTCGCGCCTGTTTCGCTACCGTTGGCGCCTGCGAGGTCCAGCAGCGGGACGGGCGCGGCCGGCAACGTCCCGAACGCGAGCGGCCCGCCGGTGCGGATCGGAGGTGTCGGCAGCGCGGCAACGGGCATGGCCACGCCCCCGTCCCCGCTCGCCGGTGGCGAGGTCCCAACGCCTTGGTCGTACACGGCAGCCCCGACCATCACCCCGATCGCAGCGACGCCGACCCCACCGGCGACGAGCCCGGCCAACGAGGGCCATACCGTCCGGTGGCGCCTGGTGACGTACGCCGCGCGAGGATCGTTGAAGAAGAGGTGCACAGTCCCGGTCCCCCGTCCGATCTGCCGTAGGCTCCGAGTCTGCGCAGATAACCCTTGGCAAGTGGGACATTTACGACATCATGCCCGAGAAGTCATCAGCCCGAGTTCCCCCACCTGGCCACCCAAGCGCCACGAACGACGTCCCTCACGTGGGTGACGAGGCCGGGCGGTCGGGGATCTGGCACACTTAGCGTCGTTCCACTGGAGGGCTCGCCTAGTGGCCGATGGCGCCGGTCTTGAAAACCGGTGAGGCGTTCCGCGTCTCCGTGGGTTCGAATCCCACGCCCTCCGCACAGCACAAGCAAGAACGCCCGCTGAGCAGCAGAAACACTGCCCAGCGGGCGTTCTGGTCTATCGGCCGGCTGTCCCGCTCGATCTCACCGAAACCCGCTTCGGCCCACTGGTTGTGTCATCACCGTGTCATCGGATGCCCTGAGGGCGAGGCCATGGCGCCAGTTAGGACGTGCTTGCCATGAGGCGCCTCCGCAGGTCCTGCGGCCGAGACATGAAGTCCAGCAGATACAGGTAGCCCAGGAGTGGTAGGTCGTGCGAAATCGTGCCGTCGTGATTCGCAAGAAGAGCGTTCGTCTCGGCTACTCGGCCGGCGTTCTTTGCGCCGTGGCCGTGAGTGGCGTCACGTAGTAGCTTGACGTATTTGGCAGCGGCGTTGACCTTAGAAAGCCCAAAAATCTTCATCTCGTCAGACTTGGTTGAGCTAGATCGGATGAAGAAGCCATCCTGGACAGACTTCAAGGCGGCAACGGCGCGTTCTGCGAGCGGCAATAGCACTTCGGCCGCAGTGGGGCTCATGGTGCCCCGAAGCCGAGTTAGTGCCCGCTCCGCTGTTACAAGATGAGCCGACTTCTCCACGCTTTGCTGACTGATTCGGTCGAGGATGTCGAGTACCGTGAACAGCAGGACCTGCTGTGCTTCTGCATCTCGATATGACGTGAGGATCGATCCGGTGCGCCGGAACAATTGCTCGGCTGTAAGTAGCTTCTGGTGGTGTCTAACTGGGTCATATGTGTTGGTCTTGTCGGCGAACACGACCGGATCGCTGAGAACCGAAAAGATCTCATTGAGCTGCTTGGTCCACCAAGCAATCGCATCGGAGCATGCTGCGGGGCTAAGCGTAGGGCTCGTCCACGTTCGCGACGTTTCGGTCGTTCGCGGAACGAGGTGTAACAGTTCGGCGGCTCCGGGGTTGAGCCCGGCAAGATGGCGCCCAAAGCTGTAGACGACTGCACCGAAGGTCCGGTGCGCCGAAAAGGCCCAGATCTGCGGCGTCATGCAGCCGATGAGGGGCGCAAGGTAGGCGTCGAAGGTGTAAATACCGTGTAGAAGTCCGTCTCCGCTAGAGAACGGTCGATCACCTTTGGCAAGACTGTTCTTTATATAGGTAACATCACCCGCTCTGAGTTGGTCATCGTGCGCGATGCGAAGAAGCACCGCAGGGAACTTCACTCTTCTCACTAGTGCTTCAGATCGGGTAACTACGTGCACGGCAGAATTTTCAAGAAGGTGCTCATTCGAATCGCCTTCGAGGGCCATGATGCGAAGCCCACGGTAAACGCCTTCGGCGGTTCCGGCGAGATCCTGCGGCCCTGCAACCATGGTTTGCAGAATCCACAGGTAGAACACGTCGACGATGGAATTTGACTTTAGAATGCGCTGCTCGATGTTATGTATCTGCTTCTGGGTGAACTGATCCAGGCTACTGCTTTCGCCCGCTCTTGTTGAGATTTGCGAAAGTGTGGGGAAGGTGCTGGATTGCTGGCGCGGCCCGGCAATGTTCTGGCTGGCGACGAGTGCTGGACGGTTGCGGTAATAGGATTCCTTAGTCTGAATCGAGAAGAAGCCGCTTTGCCGAGAGCTGCGTCGGACATGCAGATCTGCGCCGTTGAAGAACTCCAGCGGCATTCCACCCCAAAGCCATGCTGGCACTGCCACGTTGACGCACGGGATTGGTCGACTACTGCTCACAAAAGCAGCGTACTCCCGAGCTGTTATCGGGGCGACGCCTTATCGCACGCTGATCGTTGAGCGACCGGCCCGGTGAACTGGCTGCTAATTCCGGCAACGCGGTGCCGTGATTGCTTGCTGTCAGCAGAGCTGCTTCGATTCGGTGGCGGGCTGCTTCGTCTTGACCGTCGATGCACTTGGCGTAGACCTTGAGCAGGACATTTACGCTGTGCCCAGCCCCTTCGGCAACCTGGGTTGCCGGGACGCCTGCGTTAAGCCACAACGACACAGCCGCGTGCCGCAGATGATAAGGCACCTTCGCCAAAGGCGAACGCTGCTGAGACTCAGTGAGAGCGAGAAGGCGAGCCTGCCGCCACACTCGACTGTAGGTCTCTTTCGAGAAGCGAACGAACTTCGCGGCCTTTTCGAGGGCTTCTTCCCTGGTTGACCGATTCCGCCATTTAGGCGGCCTTTGTCGGTGCTATTGGCGCCCTGAGCGAGACGCGATCCTGAACTCTGTCCTCTCGTCCATCAACGTCCGGCGGCGACCTCGATACCCCATCGTGCGGTTGACGTCCAGTTCACAGGCGCTGCAGGTCCTTCCGAGCATCGTGGACTGGACTCGAAGGGACGGGCGGATTTCTGCCCACGCGGTCTGGGCCTACGCCGCTTCTCCTTGGTGCCGTTCCAGATATTCCTCGACCGCTGCCCGGATGATTCCGGATCGGCCGGCCCTGTCGCGGCCGGCAGCGCTGTCCAGTCTGGCGACCATGTCGCTTGGCATCTTCACTGTTACGACTCGTTCGACTGCTTCGCCGGCCGGGTCGACCTGGACGAAGGTTCCTGTTGGGCTTGTGGGCTTTGCCCACTCGCGCCAAGGAGTGATGTCGTCGGCCTCCAGCAGCCAGTTGGCGATCTCGTCCCTGCTCATACGGTCGAAGTCCGGTGTCCCGGTCATCGCTGATCTCCTCTCTGCATCCACTGCTGACCATCGGTGGCGCCAGCCGCACGAGCGCTGTGCACCCGCCAGACGAACGAGTCGTCATTGCGCACGAGGAGCACCCGTACGAGCACGCACGCGTCTGTCTCGGCCACGACGAGGAGCAACAGGTCGTTGTACGCCCGAAGCTGCGACCGCTCGTCACGATCCAGTACCTCGGCAACGTCGGCCACGTTCAGCCCATCCCGCAGGGTCGCCTGCGGGAGTTCGTCCGGCTGCGGCATCCGCCACTGCAACTCACTCATGGGGTATCAGTATTACCGGTAATACCGGCGATCGGTAGCCGATCGGCGGGATCGCCGCCCGGTGGCTCTGCGGAACGGTCCGGATCAAGGTCGCCTGGCCCGTGGCGGTGCCGCCTGCATCCGCGGTGGTCCCGTGCCTGAGGAGTGTCATCGATCTCCCAGTTCGGTCTATCGGCGCAGGTCAAGCCAGGCGCACGCTCTGGTCTTGAAAACCGGTGAGGCGTTCCGCGTCTCCGTGGGTTCGAATCCCACGCCCTCCGCCAAAGCTCAGCAAGACGCCTTGCCGCGCCACCGCCGAGGATCGTCGACGCCAGCGATGCGTGCGAGTAGCGCCCAGGGCAGCACGCCATGGGGTGCTACTCATCCCACCTATCCGTCAGGCGATGACACCGAGCCGACGCAGTTCAGCGGCGATGTCGGCCACTTCGACGAGTGTGCCCTGTGCAACAGCAAGCATCACAATGAAGGTGATCGTCGCAGCCCATGCCAGCCGCTTGTTCCCGTCGATGAGCGCATGGTTCGCGCACAGCGAGTGCAGCAGGGCGGCGGCTTTCTCGGCGAGATCCGGGTATGCCTCCTGGCCGAAGAGGTTCGTTTGCGGCCAGGCGGCAGCCGACGACAGCAGCCCGTAATCTCGGACTTTTGCAGGGCTTCCGATAACCGCCGCGGCGAAGTTGAGCAGGTCGTCGACGTGACGGTAGACCGTCACTTGGCGAGCCGGTCCAGCAACTCCCGGTGTCGTTCGGCGATTTCAGCGGCGATGGCCCCGACTGCGGCCTTCTTGTCGTGGTTCTGGACGTACTGGGCTACTGCGACGACGATGGTGGCGTTGGCCGAGCGGTGCTCAGCCGCGGCTACCTGCTTGAGGCTGTCGTGCAGCTCGCCGGGCAGGGTCACGGTCGTGGTCACCATACGAGAATAGTAGGACTTTCTTACTGCCTCGTCCGGATGGTCGTCAAACAGTCGCCACCAACCGACGGCACACCAGTCAGTCAGCCGCCAGTCGAAGATGTCCCCGCCAGACTACTGGTACTCCACCGTTGTCGCCCGCTTCCCGGCCGGTGCCACGAACGTCACCCAGCCCCACACAACGGCCCGGCTTCAGCGCCCGATCCGCCACCGGATAGCCGGCGCTGTCGAACTGCTGGTAGGTGATGTTCGACGGCTCGGCGACGGTCCCATCGGCGTACACGAGTGACCGCGGCCGTGTGTCCACGTAGATCAAGTCGTAGTCGGGGCCGGGGCTGTCGACACATACCTGCACGTCGGCGGATGCCCGTTCGGTGCCGGGCCGCAGACGGTAGGCGCGTCGGCTGAGCCAGCACGACGGCATGTGGTCCCCGCCGGGACCGCCGCCGAGTGCCAAGCCAAACTCGGGCCGCTGGGACTTGGCTGTGTGCTCGTCGTACCAACGGCTGACCTCGATACGACGTGGCGCTTCCTACGGGAGTCCTAACTCGGCGGGCCACCGAGCATGGCGGCCCGCAGCAGCGTGTCTCGCAGCCACCATGGTCGCAGGCTGGTCAGTCCGGCTGCTACGCCGGCGATGCTCGTCAGCCGTTGTACGGGACGGCGGCGCTGCCGGTCGTACCGCTGGAGCCCGTCCGCGACGGTCGGCGTCCCGCCCAACGCCTCGGCGAGTGCGACGGCGTCGATGAGCGCTTCGCAGGCGCCTCTGCCCAGATCGGGCGGCATGCCGTGTGCCGCGTCACCGATCAGCGCGACGTTGTGCCGCACGAAAGACGCCAGGCGCGGCACCGCGTACAGGTCGTGGCGCAGGATGCCGTCCTCATTGATCGCATCGAGAACCGGTCGTACCGGGGCCGCCCAATCCCCGAAACGGGAACGCAGCTCGGTGAGCTCGGCCCCGGGCGAGAACGCGCCCTCCGGTGCCGTGGTGCTGGCGTACCAATTCGTCCGGCCGCCTTCCTGCGGCGTCACGCCGAACTTCGCCCCCGCACCCCAGGTTTCGGTGAACGTGTCGGTCGGCATGCCGTCGAGCCAGCCACGCCAGGCGGTTCTTCCTGTATAGCGCGCACGCCAGTCGGTGCCGAACAGTCCGACCCTGACCCGGCTGAAGATCCCGTCCGCCGCGACGACGAGGTCATGCTTCCGACGCAGCGGATCGAGGTCGTGCACCGGTACGGCGAACTGCAGCACCGACGGATCGACCGCCTCGCACAACAGGCCGAGCAGCGCTGGCCGGGACAACAGGATGACCGGGTCACCGGTGCGCCGCTCAAGGCCGGCAACGTCGATGGCGGCGATGCGCCCGCCGTCGGGCCGCTGAAACGCGCCGGCTCGCTGGGGCTGGCCCAGCGCACGGACCCGGTCACCGAGGCCGATTCCGTCCAGCGCGCGTAGCGCCGCGGGCCAGATCCCCAACGCGGTGCCGGCACCCGACAGGTCGGGCTCCCGCTCGTACACAGTGGGGCGCCAGCCACGCCGGCCCAACGCGACGGCGGCAGCGAGCCCCCCGATGCCGCCTCCGATGATCGCCACGGTTCCCTTCATGCCCCGAATCTACAACAGATGTAGTTCACAAACTACTGATGTAGTGTAAGCAACATGCCGACCCGTCAAGAGCAACTGCTCGACGCCGCCATCGCGATCCTCGGCGCCCAGGGCGTCCGCCACCTCACGCACCGCGCCGTTGACGCCGCGGCCGGGCTGCCGGTCGGCTCCGCCTCGAACTACTTCAAGACGCGCGACGCGCTCGTCGAGGCCATCGTCGACCGCTTCGCCGCGCGCGAACAGGCCGCGTGGGAAACGATCGCCGGCGTGGTGCGCCCCAACACGCCGGATGAGCTCGCCAGCGCGCTCGCCGCGTTCGTGCACCGGGCCACCAACCAGGAACGGGCGACGACGCTGGCGCGGTACAGCTTGTTCGTGGAGGCCGCACTCCGCCCGACGCTGCGCGGGAAGCTCGCCGAGACCTCCGACGCCATTCGGGATTGGGCAGCGCAGTGGCTGCGGGATCTGGGCTCGGCCGATCCGCACGCAGACTGCCGGCTGATCCTCGACCAGCTCGACGGGATCATGCTGCACCGCCTCGCATTCCCGGACCCGGCGGCGGACCCGACCCAGCAAATCACCAAACTGGTACGCGCGGTGCTCGGCCCCACAGCTTCCTGACCGAGGCGGTCGCTCGGTCCGAAGCCCGGCCCGGCAACGGGTCCGCAGTCTGGTGATGGTGCCGTTTACGAACACAGCCTGGTCGAGGTGCAGGAGTCATTTAAAGAGCGAATTCGCAAGTCCACCCTGCGGGCAGACACGGCCCACACTCTCGCCGACTATGCGATTGCCAGCACCACATTCACCGTCCGAGCGGTGCAGAAGGACCTCGGAATCTCGTACGGCCGGGCCAACTCGCTCGTTTCCCAGCTGGTTCAACTAGAGATTCTGGCGCCGCTGAATTCCCCGGGGGGCTCCTACCGGCGATTCTATGCGCCAGAGGTGCTGGACGTAGTGGCGGGCCGCCGGTAAGCGATCAGAGAAGGTGGCTGTCAGGCGGCGGTGAAGGACTCGCCGTCGGTCATTACCGGGACCGTGTGGGAGGTGCCGGACTCGACGGCCAGGCGGACGTCCTCGGCGAAGCCCCGTTGGATCAGCTCCTGGCCGCTCACGCAGCGGCGGACCGCGGCCTCGACGTTGTGTACCGCGGCCAGGGCGGCCAGGGCGACGGCGGCCTCCACGGAAAGGGGTGCGCCGAGCATCGAGAGGCCGTCCAGGACCGCGGCCGCGCCCAGGAGATCCTCGACGCACGGGCGCAGGGTGCCGTCCTGCCACAGTTCGCCGGCGGCGATGACGCCTACGGCGTTCGTGGGGGTGCCGTAGCCGCTGGTGTGCAGCCAGCGGGCCACGGCCGGGGCGTTGCGCAGGCAGGCGGCGACCACCGGGACGCCCGTCGAGGCGGCCGCCGAGCAGATTGTCGCGCCGTTCGGGGATGGCAGGACCAGCTGGTCGACCAGGGGGGCGGACCGGAGGACGGCCGGGGACAGGCTCCACGGCTGTTCGGCGTTGACCTGATGGCGGCCCACGGCCACCGCGGCGCCCAGGCGCGTCGCATACGCGCGCGCCTGGTCGTTCCACGGGAACGGGTGCACGCGGATGCCCCGGCCCACGGCGATGTCGACGGCCGTCGAGAACGACAGTACGTCCACGACCACCAGGATCGAGCACACGCGTGCGAGCTCGGCGGCGCCCGCCGGGCCCCAGTCGAAGCGGGCGCCGGAGCCGGGCTGGCTGTGGACACCCTCCGCCATCGTGTCAGGCTTTGTCGTCGAGCGGGGCGTGCGGTACCTCCGGGGCCTCCACGGGCGCGAAGAAGGTCGGCGCGGGGGACGCCGGATCCGACGAGGACGCGGTGGGCGTGGCAGGGGTCTGGTAGGCGGGCGCCTCCGTCGAGACCTTGCCGAACAGGGCCGGCATCGTGCCCGTCCACGCGGCGCGCAGCTCGTCCAGCGCGATGGTGAACTGGCCGCGGACGTCCAGCGCGCGGCTGCGGCCGTCGACGGTGCCGATGACGGTGACCGGGAGGCCGTGCTGGGCGCAGAGGGCGGTGAACGCCTTCTCGTGGCCCCGGGGGACGGAGACGAGGGCCCGGGCCGTGGACTCCGAGAAGAGCGCCACGAACGGGTTCGTGTCCTCCGGCAGGGTGATGTTGGCCCCGCAGTCGTACCGCAGCGTCGCCTCGACGAGCGCCTGGGCCAGGCCGCCGTCGGAGAGGTCGTGCGCCGAGGAGAGGTGGCCGCGCTCGCCGGCCTCGGTGAGGACGGAGGCCAGGATGCGCTCGCGGGTGAGGTTGACGCGCGGGGGCTGGCCGCCGAGGTGCTGGTGGGTCACCCACGCCCACTCGGACCCGGAGAGCTCGTCGGTGGTCTCGCCGAGCAGCATGATGAGGTCGCTGTCGCCGCCGAAGCCCATTGGGACGCGGCTGCCGACGTTGCCCATGATGCCGAGGACACCGACGACCGGGGTCGGGTGGATGGCCTGCGAGCCGGTCGAGTTGTAGAAGCTGACGTTGCCGCCGGTGACCGGGATGCCGAGCTCCGCGCAGCCGTCGGCCAGGCCGCGGACGGCCTCGGCGAACTGCCACATGACCTGCGGGTCCTCGGGGGAGCCGAAGTTGAGGCAGTTGGTGACGGCGAGCGGGGTGGCGCCGGAGGCGGCCACGTTGCGGTACGCCTCGGCGAGGGCGAGCTTGGCGCCGTTGTACGGGTCGAGGCGTGCGTAGCGGGCGTTGCCGTCGACGGAGAGCGCGATACCGAGCCCGGTCTGCTCGTCGATGCGCACGACGCCGGAGTTCTCCGGCTGGGCGAGGATCGTGTTGCCCTGCACATACCGGTCGTACTGCTCGGTGACCCAGCTCTTGTCGCACAGGTTGGGGCTGGCGGCGAGGCGCAGGATGGTCTCGCGCAGCTCGACGCCGGAGCGCGGGCGGGGCAGGGTCTCGGCGCGGTCGGCCTGCAGCAGGATCAGGTCGGCCGGCTCGCGCATGGGCCGGGCGTACACCGGGCCGTCGTCGGCGAGCGAGCCAGGCGGCACGTCCACGACGGCCTCGCCGTGCCACGTGATGATGAGCCGGCCGGTGTCGGTGACGTTGCCGATCGCGGTGGCGATCACGCCCCAGCGCTCGGCGACGTGGAGCACCTCGTCGAGCTTGTCCGGGTCGACGATGAGCAGCATCCGCTCCTGCGACTCGCTGGCGAGGACCTCCTGCGGGTCCATCGAGGCCTCGCGCAGCGGCACCAGGTCGAGGTTGACGTCCATGCCGGTGCCGGCGGCGGCGCTGGTCTCGGTGAGGGCGCAGGTGAGGCCGGCGCCGCCGAGGTCCTGGACGCCGACGATGAGGTCCCGCTCGTACAGCTCGAGGCAGCTCTCGATGAGCAGCTTCTCGATGAACGGGTCGCCGACCTGCACGGACGGGCGGCGGGCCGGGCCGTCGCTGTCGAAGGTGGCGCTGGCCAGGACCGAGACGCCGCCGATGCCGTCGCGGCCGGTCTTGGCGCCGAGGAGCACGACCACGTTGCCGGGGCCGTGTGCCTCCTTGTTCTGCAGCCGGTTGACCGGCAGCACGCCGACGCACAGCGCGTTGACCAGCGGGTTGCCCTGGTAGCACGGGTCGAAGACGACCTCGCCGCCGATGTTGGGCAGGCCGAGGCAGTTGCCGTAGCCGCCGACGCCGGCGACGACGCCGGGCAGGACGCGCTTGGTGTCCTCGTGGTCGGCGGCGCCGAAGCGCAGCGGGTCCATGACCGCGACCGGGCGCGCGCCCATCGCGAGGATGTCCCGGACGATGCCGCCGACGCCGGTCGCCGCGCCCTGGTACGGCTCGACGAAGCTCGGGTGGTTGTGCGACTCGACCTTGAACGTGACGGCGATCTCGTCGGAGATCCGGATCACGCCGGCGTTCTCGCCGATGCCGGCCAGCATCAGGTCGGACTTGGGCGCCTTCTCGCTGAACTGGCGCAGGTGGACCTTGCTGCTCTTGTACGAGCAGTGCTCGCTCCACATGATCGAGTACATGGCGAGCTCGGACGTGGTCGGGCGCCGGCCCAGGATCTGGCGGATCCGCTGATACTCGTCCTCGCGAAGGCCCAGCTCCTCGTAGGGCTGTTCCTCGTCAGCCGTCTTGGCGGCCTGCTCGACGGTGTCGAACGGTCGGTCCTCGGCGGGGATGGCGGTCATACACGGGCTCCCAGGTGTGCGAGCACGGACGTGAAGATGCCCAGGCCGTCGATGGACGGGCCGGTGAGCACCTCGACGGCGTGCTCGGGGTGGGGCATGATCCCGACGACATTGCCGGCTGCGTTGGTGATCGCCGCGATGTCGTGCAGCGAACCGTTGGGGTTTCCGCGGATGTACCGCGCGACGACCCGGCCCTCGGCCTCGAGCTCGTCGAGCGTCCGCGCGTCGGCCATGTAGCAGCCCTCGCCGTTCTTCACCGGGATCACGATCTCCTGGCGCGGCTGGTAGCCGACGGTCCAGGCGGTGGCGTTGTTCTCGATGCGCAGGCCCTGGTCGCGGTTGCGGAAGTGCAGGTGCTGGTTGCGGGTGAGCGCCCCGGGCAGCAGGTGGGCCTCGCAGAGCACCTGGAAGCCGTTGCAGATGCCGAGCACGGGCAGCCCGTCGCCGGCGGCCTTGACGATGGAGTCCATGACGGCGGAGAACCGGGCGATCGCGCCGGCACGCAGGTAGTCACCATACGAGAAGCCACCGGGCAGGATCACGGCGTCGACGCCGTAGAGCTCGGCGTCGGCGTGCCACAGCGGGATCGCCGCGGCGCCGGCGAGGTGCACGGCCCGGGCGGCGTCGCGGTCGTCGAGCGAACCGGGGAACGTCACGACCCCAATGCGGGCGGTCACTGCTGCTCGACCTCCGGCCGCTCCTCGACCCGCAGGGTGAAGTCCTCGATCACCGGGTTGGCGAGCAGCTTGTCGGCGATATCGCGGGCGCGCTCGAGGTCGGCAGCGCCCTCGAACTCGATCTCGATGCGCTTGCCGATGCGTACCGAAGCGACGTCGACCACGCCCAGGCGCGGCAGCGCGTTCACGACGGCCTGACCCTGGGGGTCCAGGATCTCCGGTTTGAGCATGACGTCCACCACGACGCGGGCCACGGGGCACTCCTGACGTTGAGTCGGGCGCTCGAGGGCGAGCGACACGAGCCTACCGGGCGGGGCAGCGCCGCAGATCACCGGCCGTGTCACGGTTGGGTCGACAGGTCCGGCTGGTCGGCGGCGAGGCCCGAAAACATCGCCCAACGCGCATCTTACCGGGCCGCGGTGGAGCCAAGATCCGCCGCGGCCCGGTGCTCAGAGGATCGGCGGCGGGACGTACGCGCCGGCCGCCGGGTGCGCCGCCACCACCGCGCCGATCTCGTCGACCACGGCGCTGACCTGCGCCGACGCGGCACCGACAAAGGTCGACGGCGCTCCGGTCAGGGCCTGGACCTCGTCCGGCGAGAGCCGCAGGCGCTCGTCGCCGGCCAGCCGCTGCAGCAGATCGTTGTCCTGGATGCCCTTTTCGCGCATGGCGAGTGCCACAGCAACGGCGTGCTCCTTGATGGCTTCGTGAGCATCCTCACGGCCCACGCCCCGCCCGACGGCGGCGACGAGCACCCGGGTGGTGGCGAGGAAGGGCAGGTACCGGTCGAGCTCCCGGGCCACGACCGCCGGATATGCGCCGAACTCGTCCAGTACCGTCAGGAAGGTGGCAAACAGCCCGTCGACGGCGAAGAACGCGTCCGGCAGGGCCACCCGGCGCACGACCGAGCACGACACGTCGCCCTCGTTCCACTGGTCGCCGGCCAGCTCGCCGACCATCGACAGGTAGCCGCGGACGATCACGGCGAGGCCGTTGACCCGCTCGCAGGAGCGCGTATTCATCTTGTGCGGCATCGCCGACGACCCGACCTGGCCCGCCTTGAAACCCTCGGTGACCAGCTCGTACCCGGCCATCAGGCGGATCGTCGTGGCGAGGCTCGACGGGCCGGCCACCGCCTGGGCGAGCGCGGACACCACGTCGAGGTCCAGCGAGCGGGGGTACACCTGGCCGACGCTCCTCAGCACGTGGTGGAAGCCGAGGTGCTCGGCGACCTTCCGCTCCAGCTCCGCGACCTTGCCCGCGTCGCCGCCGAAGAGGTCCAGCTGGTCCGCGGCGGTCCCGACCGGGCCCTTGATCCCGCGCAGCGGGTAGCGCTCGAGCAGGTTCTCGATCCGGCGGTACGCGATGAGCAGCTCCTCGGCGGCGCTCGCGAACCGCTTGCCGAGGGTGGTCGCCTGCGCCGGCACGTTGTGCGACCGGCCCACCATGACCAGCTCGTCGTACTGCCGGGCGCGGGCGGCGAGCCGGGCCAGCGCGGCCACCATGCGGTCGCGCACCAGCTCCAGGGAGAGGCGGATCTGCAGCTGCTCGACGTTCTCGGTCAGGTCGCGCGAGGTCATCCCCTTGTGGATGTGCTCGTGCCCGGCCAGCGCGGAGAACTCCTCGATGCGGGCCTTCACGTCGTGCCGGGTGACCCGCTCCCGCTCGGCGATGGAGACCAGGTCGACGTCGTCGACGACCCGCTCGTACGCCTCCACGACACCGTCGGGCACCGGCACGCCGAGGTCGCGCTGCGCCTTGAGCACGGCCAGCCAGAGCCGGCGCTCGAGGCGCACCTTCTCCTCCGGCGACCAGATGCCCACCAGCTCGGGCGAGGCGTAACGGGCGGCGAGCACATCGGGAATCCGCGGTTTGTTCACGCCGCCCATTCTGCCTGCCTACGTCGCGGGCGGATGGTCGCGCTCGGCCGGCCCGTGGTGCAGGGCGATCTTGTCCAGGTAGAACAGCTGGGCGGCCACGCCGGCGAGCAGAAGTAGCACCAGCAACGGGATCGGGAGCAGCCGGCCGTACGGCAGGTGGTCGAGGTCGTTGTACTGCAGGATCTGCAGCATCACGGACTGGGCCGTCGGGTGCTGCGTCGAGGATGTGATCAGCGGCCAGATGAGGTCCTGGGTCTGCACGAACCACGTGGCCACGTACGCCAGCGCCACCATCGGCAGGGCGGGCAGCACGACCGGCCACCAGGACGCCGGCCGGTCCTGGCGCGGCAGCGTGTCGCGGCGCAGGGCCTGGCCGCGGAAGAGCAGCGCCAGCACGAACAGCGCGGGAATCGCCAGGCGCGACGGCGGGATCAGGGCCAGAAACGTGTCGAGCCGGCCGGCGGTGGCGCCGGCGGCGAAGGCGCGCAGCGCGAGCGGGACGCCGCCGACGAACAGGAACAGGCCGAACGGCAGCAGGAGCCACTCGCTGTGCCGGCCCAGCGGGCGCAGGCCGCTGATGCCGAAGGCGGCCAGCGCGGCGGCGGTGACGCCGACCAGGGTGGAGATCACCGGCGGGAGCCAGGTGTTCGCCCAGGTGGACGGCACCTCGACGCGCGGGGAGTCACCGAGGTGCGCCAGCCAGGGCCAGAGGCCGACGCCGGTGACGACGAGCACCACGACCAGCAGCGCCGCGGCGCCCGGCCGGGCGAGCCCGCGCCCGGCGCGCGCGGCGTCCGAGCTGTCCGAGGTGTCCGAGACATCCGAGACATCCGGGCGCGCCTCCAGCCGCAGGCCGGTCATGATCACCAGCAGCGTCGCGAACAGGCCGAGCAGCAGCAGCGGCACCAGCAGGACCGTCGAGATCGCCGCGGCGGCGCCGAGGTCGAACCGCATCAGCGCGCTCTCGTACAGCAGGGTCGCTGGGGTGTCGTGACCGTTCGCGACATAGCCGTACGACCACCCGAACGTGAAGTCCTGCAGGACCACGGCGACCACGCCGAGCACGGCGAACACCCCGCCGATGATCACCCCGCGCCAACCGGGCCGGGGACCGCGGTTGGTGCGCAACGCGGCGAGGTAGATCAGCACCGCGACGGCCGCGACGACGCCGAAGGTGCCCGCCCAGTAGCCCCAGGGCTGCCCGCGCTCGGACGAGGCGCTCGCGAGCGCGATGCCGAACGGCGCGAAGGCGGCCAGCGGGATCACCAGCGCGCCGCGGGTGACCCGGCGCATCGCCCCGGACCCGTGCGCGGCCCAGGCGAGCGCCGGCGCCAGCAGCAGCACGATCAGCAGCGGCACCACGGCCAGGGTCAGGACGTATCCGAGCGCCCCGCCGAGGCCGCCGTCGAAGGCGCGGTCGTAGTTGTCGAGGCCGGCCGACGGGGCGTCGCCGGCCCCGGCCAGCCCCCGGATGCCGGTGAAGCGCTCGAACGACGTGCGGATCGTCCAGATCGCGGGCTCGACGTAGGTGGTGATGAGCAGGATCAGGGCGGGCAGTGGCAGCAGGAGGCCGACGACCACCTGCCAAGTGGGTCGCGGGGTGGCCGGCTGGACGGTCATGTCGTTCCCTCCGCTTCGCTCCGGCCGCGACACGACCTGAACCTGCGTTTCCTGATGACCGGCCCCTCCGCTTCGCTCCGGACCGATCACGTCGTTCCCTCCGCTTCGCTCCGGCCGCGACACGACCTGAACCTGAGCCTATGGTGACCGGCCCCTCCGCTTCGCTCCGGACCGATCACGTCGTTCCCTCCGCTTCGCTCCGGCCGCGACACGACCTGAACCTGCGTTTCCTGGTGACCGGCCCCTCCGCTTCGCTCCGGACCGGTCATGCACACAGGATATTGGTCCTGATCAGCCCTGGCCGTTCTCAGCGCGACAGGATGGCCGCCGCGCCCTGGCCGCCAGCCGCGCAGATCGAGATCAGGCCGCGCCCGGAGCCCTTCTCGGCCAGCAGCTTCGCCATGGTCGCGAGGATCCGGCCGCCGGTCGCGGCGAACGGGTGACCGGCCGCCAGGGACCCGCCGTTGACGTTGAGGCGGTCCCGGTCGATCGCGCCGAGCGGCTCGTCCGTCCAGTTCGGCAGGCCCAGGCGCTCCTTGCAGAACGTCGGGTCCTCCCACGCCTGCAGCGTGGCCAGCACCTGCGAGGCGAATGCCTCGTGGATCTCGTAGAAGTCGAAGTCCTGCAGGGCCAGGCCCTCGCGGGCGAGCATCCGGGGCACCGCGTAGGCCGGGGCCATGAGCAGGCCGTCCCCGCCGTGCACGAAGTCCACCGCGGCGGTCTCGGCGGTCTCGAAGTACGCCAGGATCGGCAGGCTGCGCGCCTTGGCCCAGGCCTCCGAGGCCAGCAGCACGACCGCGGCCCCGTCGGTGAGCGGGGTGGAGTTGCCGGCCGTCATCGTCGCCTGCGGGCGGCCGCGGCCGTAGACCGGCTCGAGCGCGGCGAGCCGCTCCGGCGACGTGTCCGGGCGCATGTTCTGGTCGCGGGACAGCCCGAGGTACGGCGTGACGAGATCGTCGAAGAAGCCTCGCTCGTAGGCGGCGGCCAGGCGCCGGTGCGAGGCCAGCGCGAGCGCGTCCTGCTCCTCGCGGCCGATGCCGAACTCCAGCGCGGTGAGCGCCGCCGACTCGCCCATGGACAGGCCGGTGCGCGGTTCCGAATTGCGCGGGATATCCGGCTTGATCTGGGTAGGCCTAAATTTGCTCACCGCGCGCAGCCGGGCGCCGAACGAGCGAGCCCGATTGAGTTCCATCATGATCCGCCGGGCGTCCTCGTTCACGCCCAGGGGCGCGTCCGAGGTGGTGTCGACCCCGCCCGCGATGCCTGCCTCGATTTGACCGAGGGCGATCTTGTTGGCGACCAGGATGGCCGTCTCGAGACCGGTTCCGCAGGCCTGCTGGACGTCGTACGCCGGAGTACATGGGTCGAGGCGGGATCCGAGCACGGATTCACGCGTGAGGTTGAAATCGCGGCTGTGCTTGAGCACCGCACCGGCGGCGACCTCGCCGAGGCGCTCCCCGGCGAGGCCGAAACGCGCCACGAGTCCATCTATGGCGGCGGTCAGCATGTCCTGGTTTGATGCAGTGGCATAGGCGCTGCCCGAGCGTGCGAAAGGGATGCGGTTACCGCCGACGACCGCTACCCGGACCAGGGCTTTCGAGGGGGCCATCGGTGTCTCCTTCTCGACGCGTCAGGGCATCCTGGGCGTTACCCTACTCACGGGTAGGGTAACGCGCTTGTTGTGACTGGGGAGGCACCGCAATGACCGATCGCTACGCGACCTTCGCCCACTCGGGGGCCGGCCGGTTCCTCGTCAAACGACTGGGCCTGCCGGATCCACCAAAGCTGCGCAGATACGAGAAGGAGGCCGAGTTCGGGCCGGTCACCCTCGGTGGGTCGGGCCGGCTGGCCGAAGCCACCCGCCACATCCTCGACAAGCTGCCCATGGCCGCGGGCGCCGACGGGCGCTGCGCGGCGCTGATCTTCGACGCCAGCGGCATCACCGACAGCGAGGCGTTGCGGGCGCTGTACGGCTTCTTTCACCCCGTGATTCGCTCGCTGCGCCCATTCGGCCGGGTGATCGTGCTCGGCAGCCCGCCGGAGCTGTGCACCAGCGCCCGCGAGGCCACCGCGCAGCGAGCGCTCGAGGGCTTCGTACGCTCGGTCGGCAAGGAGGTCGGCCGCGGCTCGACCGCCCAACTCGTCTATGTCGCGCCGGGCGCCGAGGAGGCCACCGAGTCGACGCTGCGGTTCCTGCTGTCGGGGCGCTCGGCGTACGTCTCCGGGCAGGTGGTCCGCATCGGGCCGGCCGCCGTGGAGGTGCCGGACGACTGGGACCAGCCGCTGGAGGGCAGGACCGCGATCGTCACCGGCGCCGCCCGCGGCATCGGCGAGTCGATCACCCACGTGCTGGCCCGCGAGGGCGCGCACGTGGTCTGCCTCGACGTGCCGGACGCCGGCGAGGATCTGTCGAGGGTCGCCAACGACGTCAAGGGCACCGCGCTGCAGCTCGACCTGACCGCCGAGGACGCGCCGCGCCGGCTGGCCGACTTCATCGCGACCCGCCACGTGCACGCCGACATCTTCGTGCACAACGCCGGGATCACCCGGGACAAGACCCTCGGGCGCATGGACGAGGGGCAGTGGAGCTCCGTGCTCGACATCAACCTCTCCAGCCAGGAACGGATCAACGACGTGCTGCTCGCCGAGAACCTGCTCGGCGGCAACGGACGGATCGTCGCGGTCTCCTCCGTCTCGGGCATCGCCGGCAACCGCGGCCAGACCAACTACGCCACGTCGAAGGCCGGCGTGATCGGGCTGGTGGAGGCCAGCGCCGGGGCGGTCGCCGAGCACGGGCTCACGATCAACGCGGTGGCGCCCGGGTTCATCGAGACGAGGATGACCGCCGCGATGCCGATGTTCGCGCGCGAGGGCGGCCGGCGGCTCAACAGCATGGCCCAGGGCGGGCTGCCGGTGGACGTGGCCGAGACGATCGCCTGGCTGGCCCACCCGGCCTCGGGCGGGGTCAACGGCAACGTCATCCGGGTCTGCGGACAGAGCCTGCTGGGGGCCTGATGGGCACGACCGTGCTCGAGCGGCCGCCGCGGCTCGGGCCGCTGTACCGCGCCGCCGCGCTGCGCCGCTCCACCGGCACGACGCTGCCCGAGCGCGGGCTGCGCCTCGACGGCGTGCGGGTGGACCTGGCGCACCTGGCCGAGTACGACCGGGTGTGCGGGTTCCGGCTCGGCGACGAGCTGCCCGCAACCTACCCGCACGTGCTCGCGTTTCCGCTGGCCATGGCGCTGATGACGGCATCGGACTTCCCGTTTCCGCTGCTCGGGCTGGTCCACGTGCGAAACCGCGTCGAGATGCTCCGCCCACTGCGGTCCTCGGACACGTTCTCGCTGTCGGCACGCGCGGAGGCGCTGCGCCCGCACGAGCGCGGCACCCAGCTGGACGTGGTCGCGACCGCGGCGATCGACGGCGAGGTCGTGTGGACCGGCCGCTCCACCTATCTGCGCAAAACGAGCAAATCCAGTAAATCCGAAAAATCGAAAGAATCCGAAAAGTCCGATAAATCGCAAGCGTTCGAAGCACCCAACGCCACCTGGCGCGTCCCGAGACGCACCGGGAACGACTACGCCCGCGTGTCCGGCGACCGCAACCCCATCCACACCAGCCGCCTCCTGGCCCGGGCGTTCGGCTTCCGGGCCACGATCGCGCACGGCATGTGGATGAAGGCGCGCTGCCTCGCCGCGCTCGAGGGGCGCCTGCCGGACGCGTACGCGGTCGAGGTCGCGTTCAAGCTCCCGGTCCTGCTGCCCGCCACGGTGGGGTTCTCCGCGAGCCCCGGCGGCACCGGGTGGCGGTTCGCGGTACACGATCGGAGGACAGGCAGGCCCCACCTGGCCGGCGCGATCGTTGACCACGACTGTGCGGACCCCGACGCGGGCGGCGCCGCTGGGTGAGCCCACGCCGGCGGCGCCCGCGGGTGCCGTCCGGCTTCTCCGATACCGATACGAATGCCGGTACACCGGCCCGGCGCTGCTGCTGGCCGCCGCCTTCCCGCTGCTGTGGTACTACCGGGTGCCGCCGGCGACCACCGCGATCTTCGTGCTCTACGTCGCTCTCGGCGTCGCGCTGCCGGGCACGCTCTGGTGGCGATTCCTGCGCGGCGGGGCGGGCTGGTTCGCCGCCGACGCCGCCGCCGGGCTGGTGGTCGGGTATGTCGGCGAGGTCCTCACCTACGTCGCCGCCCGCCTGATCGGCGCGCCCCTGCTCGTGCTGGCCTGGCCGTTGGGCACCGCGGCGGCCTTCCTCACGATCAAGAGCCTGCGCCGGTACCTCCGCGGCGCGCCCGACGCCGAGCGCCCGCCCGCACCGTGGCGGTGGGCGATGACCGCGCTCGCCGGGCTGACGCTGGTCTGGAGCGTCAAGTTCTACCGGGTGTACGGCCTGAGCTACCCCGCCAACGCCTCCCCCGACACCGACTCGACGTTCCACCTGGCGCTGGTCGGCGAGGCCCGACACCACATGCCGAGGCGAGTGCCCTGGATCGAGGGTGAGCCGCTGCTGTACCACTGGTTCGTCTACCCCGAGCTCGCCGCGACGAGCTGGGTCACCGGCATCGAGGCCAACGTCCTGCTGCTGCGCCTGTCCATGCTGCCGATGCTGATGGCGTTCACCGTGCTCGTGGCGGTGCTCGCCCAGCGGGTCATCGGCGGCTGGTGGACCGGCGTCGCGGCGAGCGCGGTGACGCTGCTGGTGCTCGCGCCCAACCCCTACCAGTGGCAGCTCAACGCCTTCTACCGCGATCTCGCCTTCAGTGGCCTCGACGACGGCTCCGCGCTGCGCCTGACGGTGTGGAGCGGCCCGACGCAGACCTTCGGCGCGCTGCTCTTCGTGCCGGCGATGGTGGTCCTCGCCGACCTGCTGCGCGGCGGGGCCGGCCGGCGCGCCTGGGCGCTCTTCGCGCTGCTGCTCGCGGGTGTGATGGGCGGCAAGGCCACGTACCTGCCGCTGCTGGGCGCCGGGCTCGCGCTGCTGGTCGCGGTGGAGCTGATACGCCGCCGTCGCTGGCACCGCCCGGCGCTGACCGCGCTGGCGTTCACCGCGGCCGCGATGGCCGCCGCGCAGCTGGTGCTGTTCGGCGGCAGCAGCCAGGGCACCCGGCTCGCCCCGCTGACCGGCGTGGCCACCAGTGGCCTCGGCGTGACCAGCGGCTTCAGCGGCGAGCGGGTGCCGTGGCGGCTGCTCGTGCTCGCCGCGCTGACCGTGCTCTGCTGGGCCGCCATCTGGGCGGGCACCGCCGGCCTGGCCCGCCGCCGCCCGCTCGCCCCCGAGCTCGTGGTCATGCTGGGCATCGGGCTGGCCGGCGGCGCGGCGACCCTTCTGCTGGGCCAGGACGGCGACGGCCAGCGGTACTTCCTGGAGTCCGCCCGCCCGTACCTGAGCGTCGCCGCGGTGGCGGGCCTGGCCGTCCTGCTGCCGGGCCCGATGACGCGGCGCCGCGCGGTCGCCCTCGGCGCCGCGGCGGCCTTCGGCGTGGTCGCGATCCAGGCAGTGCAGTCGCTGGGCCGCCACGACATCCCGAGGCCGTCCAACACCGGCAGCCTGACCGGCGAGCTCGTCCTGCCCTACGTGTCCCTGGCGCTCGTCGCCGCCATCGCCTACGTGGTGTTCCACCGGATTCGCCGGCCGTTTCGCGATGTGACGGCGGCCGCACTGCTCATCGCGCTGCTCGCGGGCTTCGGGCTCAACACCACCGCGCAGCACTTCCTCCTCGTCGCCCGGGAGTCGCGGCAGAGCGGCTGGCGCGATGTGGTCCGCGAGCCCCGGTACGTGTCCGAGGGGACCCTGGAGGCGGGCCGCTGGCTGCGCGATCACTCCGGCCCCGGCGACCTGGTCGCGACCAACGCGCACTGCCTGTCCTACCAGGACCGGTGCAGCAACCTGCACTTCTCGATGACGGCGTACTCCGAACGAAGGATGCTCGTCGAGGGCTGGGGCTTCACCACGACCGCACACAGGGAGGCAGCCCGCCTCGGAACCTGGGTCGGCGCGGTCCCCTACTGGCGGCCCGAGGTGCTCGCGGCCAACGACGCCGTGTTCGCCGACCCGTCCGAGGCGAACGTACGGCTGCTTCGCGACCGCTACCGAGTCCGGTGGCTGTTCGTTGATGAGACGCAGAGCACCGTTTCACCACACCTTGCGACCTTTGCCCAGTTTCGTTACCGGTCCGGGGTCTGCGTGGTGTACGAGCTGCCCAGCTTTTGAAAGTTCGGCCTGACGTTAGGTAGGCGCCGCCAGTGAAAGCGACGAAGCAACTCACCGTCCCGTTCAACAAGGGGTACCTCACCGGTACCGAGGCCGGGTACATGCAGCAGGCGATGGCCAACGGCCCGATGACCGGCGACGGCCCGTTCACGAAGCGCGCGAACCAGCTGCTCAGCCAGATCATCGGCGCCCGGCACAGCATGCTGACCACGTCGTGCACGCACGCGCTGGACATGACCGCGCTGCTGCTGGACCTGGGCCCCGGCGACGAGGTCATCGTGCCGTCGTTCACGTTCTGCTCGACCGCCAACGCCTACGCGCTGCGCGGGGCCTCCCCGGTCTTCGTCGACTGCCGGCCGGACACGCTGAACATCGACGAGCGGCTGGTCGCGGCGGCGGTCACCGAGCGCACCCGGGCGATCGTGGTCGTGCACTACGCCGGCGTGGCCGTGGAGATGGACGCGATCATCGGGATCGCCCGCGAGCACGACCTGGTCGTCATCGAGGACAACGCGCACGGGCTCGGCGGCACGTACCGCGGCCGCGGCCTCGGCTCGATCGGTGAGCTCGCGACGCAGAGCTTCCACGAGACCAAGAACGTGCACTGCGGCGAGGGCGGCGCGCTGGTGCTCAACAACGACCGGTTCCACGACCGCGCCGAGATCATCCGGGAGAAGGGCACCAACCGCGGCCAGTTCTTCCGGGGCATGGTCGACAAGTACCGCTGGATGGACCTCGGCTCCTCGTACCTGCCCTCGGACCTGCTCGCCGCCTTCCTGACCGCGCAGCTGGAGCACTTCGCGGAGATCCAGCGCCGGCGCATGCACGTGTGGAACAGCTACCACAACCGGCTGGCCACCTGGGCCGTCGAGCACGGCGTGATCCAGCCGACCGTGCCCGAGGACCGCACCCACCCGGCGCACCTGTACTACCTGCTGCTGCCCGACCTGGCGAGCCGCTCGGCGATGCTGTCGCACCTGCGGGAGCAGGGGGTCCTGGGCACGTTCCACTACCAGCCGCTGCACCTGGCGCCGGCCGGGCGGAAATACGGGCGGACGCGGCCCGAGGGCTGCCCCGTGACCGAGGACGTGGCCGAACGGCTGCTGCGGCTGCCGCTCTACGCGGGCATGGACGACGACGACATCGACCTGGTGATCCGGGCGGTCGAGTCCTACCGGCCGATGCGCCAGGCGCCGCGGCCGCCGCTGGCCTGCCCGTCGTGACGGCCACCGCCGAGAAGCTCGGGAAGCTGCTCACCGACCGCCGCGTGCGCTACGTGGCGGTCGGCGGCGTCTCTTCCGCCGTCTACTACGCGCTCTTCGCCGCGATCTACCTGACGACCCGGCACCACCTGCACTATCTGGCCGTGCCGGTGCTGGCCAACCTGGGCTGCGCGATCGTCACGTACCCGCTGCAGCGCCGCTGGGTCTTCCGGGCCACGGGGCCGGTCGTGGCCGGCTTCCTGAAGTTCTACGTGATCTGCCTGTGGGCGCTGGTCTTCACGTACGCCGGCCTGCCGCTGCTGGTCGAGCTCGCCGGCGTGCCGGTCCTGGCGGCCCAGGCGTTGCTCATCGTCGCCGCTCCGCTGATCAACTACCAGCTGAGCAAGTTCTGGGCCTTCCGGCGCTGAGCCGGGTCGGGGCGCGCGACCCGCTCACGGATCACGTAGGTGGGTCGGCCCATGCCGTGGGCGTGCACGCGGCCGAGATACTCGCCGAGCACGCCGATGCCGATGAGCTGCGCCGACGAGAAGACGGCCACCAGGGACGCGAGCGTGGTGAAGCCGGCGACCTTGGTGTCGCCGATGAAGTACAGCCAGACCAGCCGGGCGGTGAGCAGCAGCCCGCCGACGCCGATGAGCAGGCCGAGGTACGTCACCAGCCGCAGCGGCTTCGTGGAGTACCCGAGGATCATGTTGATCGCGTGCCTGTTCAGCGAGCGCAGCGTGAACCCGGACCGGCCCTCGGCGCGCCGGTCCATCCGCACCGTCACCGACCCGACCCGCGTCGTCGTCCACGACAGCACGATGTCCACGGACACGTGCGGCCCGCTGACCTGGCCGAACCCGGCTCGCAGGAAGGTGCGGAAGATGCGCAGGGCGCCGAGCACATCGGCGTTCGGGATGCCCATCGTGCGGCCCATCACGAGGCTCTTGGCACCCCACGAGGTGAGGTTGCGCAGCAGCCCGTGCTCGTCGGTCTCCGGCACGGCGTAGACCACGTCGAGGTCGTCGGTGAGCGCGGCGACCAGCTTCGGCAGCTCCTCCGGCGGGTGCTGCAGGTCGTCGTCCATCGTGATGATCCGCTCGCCCGACGCGGCGCGGATGCCGGCAATGAGCGCGTTGTGCTGACCGTAGTTGCGCGCCATCCGGATCGCCTGCACGTGGCCGAACTCGGCGGCGAGGCGGCGGGCGGCGTCCCACGTCTCGTCCGTGCTGTCGACCACCAGGATCACCTCGTGCTCCGGGTGGATGTCCGGGAGCACGGCGTTGAGCCGCTCGACGAGCGTGGGCAGGATCACGGCCGAGCGGTAGCAGGGGACGACGACGGAGACTGACACCTCGCGGTACTCCTCAGGCAGCGATCGTGATGATGCGGGTGAACTCGTGCGGCGGGGTCGGTCGTGGCGCATCCCGTTCCGTTGTGCGCGAGTTGTACGGATCGTCACGTCGTTCAACGACCTAGGAGGTCCCGAGGTGCTGCGCGAGGCCCGCGAGTCCGACGTGGAGACCATCCGGCGCTGGCGCAACCACCCGAAGACGCGGGGCGCGAGCATCTGGACGGCGTACATCACGCCGGAGGGACATCTGCAGTGGTGGGCGAAGGTGCGCTGCGACCCGGCGCGGCGGGTGCTCATCTTCGCGTACGGCGGGCACGACTGCGGCGTCGTGACCTTCAACGACCACGATCCGGCCGCCGGTACCGCCGAGTGGGGCTTCTTCCTCGACGTGGACGGACTGCGGGAGCGCGGCGAACTCCTGCCGGCCTGGATGGAGCTGGAGCGGTCCGCCGTCGACTACGCGTTCGGCGAGATGGGCCTGCGCTCGTTCGGCGGCCGGACCCTGGCGTGGAACAAGCCGGTGCTCGCGCTGCACAAGCGCTTCGGCTTCGTCGAGGTGACGGCCCGGCGGTACACCACACAGATCGACGGCCGCGAACAGCTCGTGGTGTGGACGGAGAAGTCGCGTACGACCTGAGCGCCGCTCGGTAGAACCGCGGGCTGATAGGATGGCCGGCATGGAGATTGAGGTCGACAGAATCTAGCCACCGAACTGCCGGTGGCTTTACCCGTGTGGGCAGCGCCCGCACCGGTGTATGACCGTTCTCCTAACGCAGCAGCGTGCGTCCACCTGTCCTGGGCGTTGACACCTCTGCTTCAGCCTCGCCGGCACGTTCGCACCGCACCGACCTCGGTCCAGAGGCATGCCCGCGAACGCGCGACTTCGACCCTCCCCGTGCGGACCCACCTATCTCGATCGGTCCCGCACCCGTCACCGTCGCGCCCATTTGGAAGAAGAGAAAACACCACCAATGTCTATGAAGTCCGCCATCACACTCCGCGACCTGACCTTCGAATGGCCAGACGGCACCGTCGCGCTCTCAGGCGTCAACGGCACGTTCAACACGGGCCGCACCGGCCTGATCGGACGCAACGGCGCCGGCAAGTCGACACTGCTTCGGCTGATCGCAGGCATCCTGCGGCCGGCCGCCGGGCAGATCGACACCATCGGCGAAGTCGGCTACCTGCCGCAGACGCTCACACTCCGCCACGAGGCGACGATCGCCGAACTTCTCGGCATCGGCGGTGTCCTCGCCGCGATGCGGGCCATCGAGTCCGGCGACGCCGACGCGCGCCACTTCGACACCATCGGCGACGACTGGGACATCGAGGCCCGCGCCGATGAAGCGCTCCACCAGATCGGATTCGCCGCCGCCGACCTCGACCGTCGCGTGGCCGAGGTCAGCGGTGGGGAGGCGATGCTCATCGCCATCACGGGGCTGCGTATCCGCCGCACGCCGATCACCCTCCTCGACGAGCCGACCAACAACCTCGACCGGCCTACGCGCGCCAAGCTCGCCGAGTTCGTCGACCAGTGGCCAGGGACGCTCCTGGTGGTCACCCACGACCTCGAGCTGCTGGAGCACATGGACAACACCACCGAGCTCTACGGCGGCACCCTCGACACCTTCGGCGGCCCCTACAGCGCATGGAAGGAACAGCAGGAGCAGGAGCAGGCGGCGGCGCTCCAGGCCGCGCGGTCGGCTCAGCAGGCGCTCAAGGTCGAGAAGCGGCAGCGTATCGAGGCCGAGACGAAACTGGCGCGCAGGGAGCGCACCGCGAAGAAGACCCAGAAGGACGGTGGCATCCCGAAGATCCTCGCGGGCAATCGCGCCAGCAAGGCTCAGGCATCGGCGGGCGCGCTGCGCTCCACGCTCGACGACAAGGTCGAGGCGGCCCAAGCCGCCGTCGACGCCGCGGATGCCCGCGTCCGCGACGAGGAACACATCCGGCTCGTCCTGCCCGATCCCGACGTCCCGCGCGGACGGCGCCTCGCGCAGCTGCGGGACCAGGACCGCACCATCGTGATCCAAGGGCCGGAGCGGGTCGCGCTCGTCGGGCCCAACGGCACCGGAAAGTCGGCCCTGATCGAACAGCTCGTGCAGGGCACGGCTCCCAAGCCCGATCGGCCGCACGGGAGTCTCGTGACAGGACTCGTCGGATACCTCCCGCAGCGCCTCGACGGACTCGACGACGACGCCAGCGCGATGGCGAACGTGCGGGCGGTAGCGCCCGGGACCCCGGCGGGCACGATCCGCAACCAGCTCGCCCGCCTGCTCCTGCGTGGCGACAGCGTCGATCGTCCGGTGAGCACCCTCTCCGGCGGCGAGCGATTCCGCGTCTCCCTGGCACGGCTGCTCCTGGCGGAGCCGCCGGCTCAACTGCTGGTTTTGGACGAGCCCACGAACAATCTCGACATCGCAAGCGTCGAACAACTCGCGGAAGCCCTCGACGCTTACCGCGGAGCCCTCCTCATCGTCAGCCACGACTTCGCGTTCCTCGAGCGGATCGGCATCGACACCGTCATCGAACTCGACAGGGACGGGCGTATGCATCGACGTCGAGACCTGAACATCTGACGGTCTTGGATCGCGACAAGGCGTCGACGAGCGGGCGGGTCACCGTGCGGCTGACCCGCCCGCTCCTTCGCCGAGACTCGCTCTCATCCGGGCTCGGCTATGTCGCAGTAGACGGACACCTGGGTCCGGGTCAGGTCGGTGCCCGCCGGGACCGCGAAGGTGCCCAGACCCTCCTCGAAGTGCGAGCCCGCGCAGTAGCTCCCGTCCCGCACGCCGCCGCTCGCGCCCCCGACGATCGCGCCGTCGGCGCCGCGGAACACGATGCCGGCGCCCTTCTGCGAGAGGCCCCCGCAGTGGGACTCGTTGTCGCCGTTCGGGGAAAGCCAGAGATACGTGTCCGCCGGGTTCGTCGTGTTCGCGGGCTTCGATTGCGCCCGGGTGTCGAACGTCTGGAACAGCATGTTGCCGTGGTCGACCGCGACCCAGTGGGTCTCGCCCAGCTCCACCGACATCCGGGCCACGGGAAAGGGGCCCTCGGCGGGGACGTCCACGCCCGCCCCGACGGCCAGTCGCTGCCCGGGCATGATCAGCGGGATCTCCCGGGGCTCCCCGGACCAGAGCGGCAATCCGTCGGCGTCGAGCATCCGCAGCGTGAACCTGGTCCGGTAGGCGGCCCGCGGCGAGTTGTTGGCCACGACCGCCCCGAGACTGTGCGACCACGGATGGAACTTGCTGAAGCCCTGCTCGGCGACGACGAGGCCGCCTTCGGCCGACACGGCGGGCCCTGTCGTCGGTGCGCGGGCCGGGAGGCAGGCCGAGGCGGCGGCGCCGCGCTTGAGCTCGGTCAGCCCCAGGGCCGCAAGCAGCACGCAGGCGACGACGGCCGCCCCCGCGAGCACATTGCGGAGCCGCCGTTTCCCGGGTCTCGCCATCGAAATCTCTCCCCCCGAAGCCTTGGCGCCAAGCCTTCCGCCTCGGCCGGGCGCGGACTAGACCCGATCGGAGCCTGTGGATAACTTCAGGCGAAGTCGGGCACGCGGCCCGGCGCCAGGCGCTCCTCGGGGTCGAGCGCCAGCTTGAGGCGGGCCGCGGTGGGCGGGAGCGGCGCCGGGCCGTCGCTCTCCACCAGCTCGCGCAGGTCCAGCGGGGCCCGCAGCAGGGTGCAGCCCCCGCCGCCGCGGGCCCGCAGCACCGTGCGCGCGGCGATCAGCATGCCGTCCAGGCGCTCGGGCGAGATCGTGCCGGGCACGGTCGCGTGCGCCACACCGAGGCCGACCGAGCCCCGCACCGGCACCGGCAGGCCTGCCGCGTCGCGCAGGGCGTAGACGACCGCGAACAGCTCGCTCGGCCGGCCCCAGATCTTCAGCGCCACGTCGTGGGCGTCGAAGGGCGACCGGCCCCACCAGGCGGGTGGCAGCCGGTCGACCGTCGCGCCGCCGCCGAGCAGCTTCGCGGCCGACTCGGCGCGCTGGGTCGCGGTGGCGCGGTCGCCCTCGAAGAGCGCGGCGAGCTCGGCCGGGCGGCCGCCGGCGCCGCCGGGCAGGTCGGCCTCGATCGCGACCGGCTCGAGCGGCGAGGCCACGAGGGCCTCGGTCAGCCGCCGGACCTCCCGCGGGGTCGACACCGGGCGGATCACCCAGGACCGGGTGGGTGGCAGCGGCTCGAGCCGGACGGTGGCCTCGGTGATCACACCCAGCGTGCCGTAGGAGCCGCAGACGTGCCGGGCGAGGTCGTAGCCGTGGACGTCGTGCTCCAGGCTGCCCTCGTCCAGCGCCACCCGCACGCCGACGACCAGGTCGCGCGGGGCGCCGAACCGGTGCCGCAGCGGGCCGGCCTCGTTGGTGGCCAGCACGCCGCCGAGCGTGGCGGCCGGGGAGCCGACGTCCAGCGGCAGCCGGCGGTTCTCCTTGAGCAGATACGCACGCAGCGCTCGCAGCGGAGTGCCGGCCGCGACGGTCGCGGTCATCGCGTCGGGCGCGTAGTCGAGCACGCCCGTGATCCGGCTTAGGTCGAGCAGCACGTCCACGTGGGTGGGCGGCGGCCCCCAGTCGAGCTTCGTCCCCGCGCCCGAGGGCACGACGGAGAGACCCTCGGCGGCGGCGAACCGCAGCACCTCCGCCACCTCGCCGGAACTGCCCGGGGCGGCCACCCAGCCGACGGGCACCCCGTCGACGGTGTCGGCAGGCCCCGCCTCCCAGACGTGCTCCGGGCCGCACGCGTCGGCCAACACCTCGATCACCGTCACCGCAGCTCCCGCTTCCCTGGACACCAGCCGACATCGTTGCCGTGGGGAAGATCGGTCGATGGGAATCGCGGTAGCCGGGAGAACACGATCCGGGCTTTCCCAATGACGCGCGCGGAGGTGGCGCGTCAACCGATTGGAACATACGTTCGAAAGCCTAGGCCCTCGCTACTTCAGCCGCAAGACCTGCTTGAGGAATGCCTTGCGGTCGGCGGTGGCGCCGGCGAAGCGGGCGAGGTCGTGGCCGGTGTCGTAGTCCTTGCGCTGCTTCGCTCCGGCGACGGCGTTGGCGAGCTCGGTGCGCTCTGCCTCCGGCACCACGGCGTCCTGCCCGCCGAACTGCAGCAGGACGGAGCGCTTGCCCCCCACCGCCACGTAGGGGCCGGCGTCGAACCGGGCCAGCGAGTCGAGGTACGCGTGCCAGTCCTGCGGCACCTTCTGCTTGACCATCCAGCGCGAGAAGCGGCTCGTCCCACCGGCCAGGACGGCGGCGGTGATGCGGGACTCCAGGCCGAGCAGGACCGCGCCGAGGGCCGCGCCCGAGTGGTGCCCGGCGTAGCCGACCCGGGAGCCGTCGCAGTCGCTGCGCCGGATCAGCAGGTCGAACGCGCGCCGCTGGGCGACGACCGCGTTGGCGAGCACCTTGGCGTCGGCGGACGGGTCGCCGGTGGGCTTGATCGGCAGGCTCGTCACCATGACCAGCGCACCCATCCGGGCCAGCGCCGAGGCCTCGTCCAGCAGCGTGTCGCGGTTGCCGTCGGGCCCGGTGCCGAACACGACGGCGGGCATCCGCAGCGTGTCGCCGGGAACGTCGGCGCTGACCACGTACGCCGGGATCTCGTCGTTGCCGCGCGTGTCGGAGTACGTGATGTCCTCGAGGATGACCCCGTCACCGCTGCGCTTGTCGGTGAGCTGCGCGTTGAGCGTGGAGCCCTTGTCGTAGCCGTAGAGCTTCTTGAGCTCCGCGATCGGCACCGCCGGGGGGACGTACCCCGAGGGGTCGAACGTCGACCCGGCCTGTGGATCGGCCCTCGGCGACGCGGAACCGCGCGCCGAGGGGCCGCTCCCCGCCCCTGGTGTCGTCGCCCCCTCGGAGCACGCTTGGGCCAGCATCGCTGCCAGCCCGGTCACCCCGATGTGCAACACCCCACGACGCCGCACCGGCATCCCTCCGTGGTCTCGCCCGAACTACGAGACATGACGGTACCGGCGTCGCTCTCTCCTGATGGACAGACGACCGAACGACGCGCGTGGTTGCGTCCCGATGAGGGTAACGTCTGGACGTGTGACAACCGAGCAGCCGCCCGCCGCGAAGCGGGTCCCGCACGAGCGGGTCCACCACGGCGACACCGTGGTCGACGAGTACTTCTGGCTCCAGAACAAGGACGATCCGGACACGGTCGCCTATCTGGAGGCCGAAAACGCGTTCACCACAGCGGCCACGGCCCATCTCGAGTCGCTGCGCGAGACCCTGTTCGGCGAGATCAAGACGCGGACGAAAGAGACCGACCTCTCGGTGCCGACCCGCAAGGGCGGCTACTGGTACTACACGCGCACGGAGGCCGGTAAGCAGTACGGCATCCACTGCCGCGTCGCGGCCGAGGCCGGGCGGGCCGCACCGCCGGAGATCGGTGACGGCGACGCGCTGCCGGGCGAGGAGATCCTGCTCGACGGCAACGAACTGGCCGGGGACTCCGAGTTCTTCGCCCTCGGCACGTTCGACCTCAGCGTCGACGGAAACCTGCTGGCGTACAGCACCGACTTCTCCGGCGACGAGCGCTTCACGCTGCGGGTCAAGGACCTGCGCACGGGCGAGGTGCTGCCCGACGTCATCGAGGACGTCTTCTACGGGTCGGCCTGGCCGGCGGACGGCTCGACGCTGTTCTACGTCACGGTCGACGAGGCGTGGCGGCCCTACCGCGTGTGGCGGCACACGATCGGCGCGCCGGCCGCCGACGACGTGATCGTGCACGAGGAGCCCGACGAGCGGTTCTGGGTCGGCGTGGAGCTGACCCGCTCGGAGCGGTTCCTGCTCATCGACATCAACAGCAAGCTCACCAGCGAGGTGCTGGTGATCCCGGCCGACGCGCCCGCCACCGCGCCGCGCTCGATCGCGCCGCGCCGGCAGGGCGTCGAGTACTCGGTCGAGCACCACGGGCACCGGTTCCTGATCCTGCACAACGACGGCGCCGAGGACTTCGCGCTGTCGTACACCTCGGTCGACAACCCCGGCGACTGGACCACGCTGATCGAGCACCGGCCGGGCACCCGGCTGCTGGGGGTCGACGCGTTCTCCGGGCACCTGGTCGTCTCGCTGCGCCGCGACGGGCTGACCGGCCTGCGGGTGGTGCCGCTGCACGGTGCCGCGCCGTATGACATCGCCTTCCCCGAGCCCCTGTACTCCGTCGGCCCCGAGGCCAACCTGGAGTACGACACCACGTCGTTCCGCCTGCACTACGTGTCGATGGTGACGCCCGACTCGGTGTACGACTGCAACCTGGACAGCGGCGAGCTCACGCTGCGCAAGCAGAAGCCGGTGCTCGGCGACTTCGACGCGTCCCGCTACGAGCAGCACCGCGAGTGGGCGATCGCCGACGACGGCACCCGGGTGCCGATCTCGATCGTGGCCAGGGCCGGCACCCCGCGGGACGGCTCGGCGCCCGCGGTGCTCTACGGCTACGGTTCGTACGAGTCGTCGATGGACCCGTGGTTCTCAATCCCGCGCCTGTCGCTGCTGGACCGCGGCGTGGTCTTCGCGATCGCGCACATCCGCGGCGGCGGCGAGATGGGCCGGCGCTGGTATGACGAGGGCAAGCTGCTGGCCAAGAAGAACACGTTCACCGACTTCATCGCCTGCGCCGAGCACCTGGTCAAGGCCGGCTGGACCGCGGCGGAGCGACTGGTGGCCCGTGGCGGCTCGGCCGGTGGCCTGCTGATGGGCGCGGTGGCCAACCTGGCGCCGGCGGCGTTCGGCGGGATCGTGGCGCAGGTGCCGTTCGTCGACGCGCTCAACACGATCCTCGACCCGTCGCTGCCGCTGACGGTCACCGAGTGGGAGGAGTGGGGCAACCCGCTCGAGGACCCGGAGGTGTACGTCTACATGAAGTCGTACACCCCGTATGAGAACCTCACCGCCGTGCCGTATCCGGCGATCCTCGCGGTGACCAGCATCAACGACACGCGGGTGCTCTTCCACGAGCCGGCGAAGTGGGTGGCCCGGTTGCGCGCGGTCTCGCCGTCGTCGCCCGTGCTGCTCAAGACCGAGATGGGCGCCGGGCACGGCGGGCCGAGCGGGCGCTACGACGCCTGGCGCGAGGAAGCCTTCATCACGGCCTGGCTGCTCGACCGGGTCGGCAAGGCCTAGCGCCTATTTCATGACTGAGGCGGGGCTGCGGCGGGCCCAGATTCCGCCTGGCGGCGTCCCACGCAAGCCCGGTTACAACATCGGTAGCCTGGCTCCCGCGGGCCACCACCAGACGAAATCTGGACTCCGCCTCGCTCCCACCCCAGCCATGAAACAGGCGCTAGCTATCCACAGCGTTGTCCACAGGCGGCCGCGCCTGCCTGTGGACAACGCGCCGACGGCCTGTGGATAACCGCCCGGGGCAGGGCGTGACGGTCCCTATCCACACAGGCATTACCCACAGGCTGTGGATAAAGTGCCTCAGGCCCCGAAGAGGCG
The DNA here is from genome assembly GCF_040300025.1 of Dactylosporangium sp. NPDC000555. NCBI lineage: Bacteria > Bacillati > Actinomycetota > Actinomycetes > Micromonosporales > Micromonosporaceae > Dactylosporangium > Dactylosporangium sp. NPDC000555. The sequence continues at coordinate 45,061 of NZ_JBEPDB010000055.1, forward strand.
GGCCGCCAGCTCAGGCGCGATGTTGCCACCGCTGATCACCGCGACGGTGCGCCCGGCGGGCAGCTCGTCGCGGTGGTGCAGCACCGCCGCGGTGGCGACCGCACCGCTGGGCTCGACGATCAGCCGGGCCTTGCGGGCGAGCGTGCGGACCGTTTCGAGGATCTCCTCCTCGCTCACGGTCACGATGGCGTCGAGGTAGGTCGACAGGTGTGCCAGCGTCAGCTCGGACAGCGCGGTGCGCAGCCCGTCGGCGATGGTGCTGAGCATCCGCTCCTCGGGCCACACCCGGACCATGCCGGCGGCGAGGCTCTCGGCCGCGTCGGCGGCGAGCGCCGGCTCCACGCCGATCACGGCGACGTGCGGGGCGAGCGACTTGACCGCGGTCGCGACACCGGAGGAGAGCCCGCCCCCGCCGACCGGCACCACGACCACGTCGACGCTGGAGAGGTCCTCGAAGATCTCCAGGCCGACGGTGCCCTGCCCGGCGATGATGTCGGGGTGGTCGTACGGCGGGATCAGCGTCAGCCCGCGCTCGGCCATCAGCTGCTTCGCCACCACCTCGCGCTGCGACTGGGGCACCAGGATGACCTCGGCGCCGTAGCCACGGGTCGCCTCGATCTTCAGCGGGGTGGAGACGTCGGGCATGACCACGGTTACCGGCACGCCCAGCGCCCGGCCCGCGTAGGCGAGGGCCTGGCCGTGGTTGCCCGACGAATGGGTCACCACGCCCGCGCGGCGGTGTTCCAGGTCGAGGCGGTGCAGCGCGTTGGTGGCGCCGCGGAGCTTGAAGGCGCCGATCGGCTGCAGGCTCTCGGGTTTGAGCCACAGGTCCTCGGCCCACGGGCTGGGTAGCAGCGGGGTGCGCACCACGAGACCCGAGACACGCGCGGCCGCGTCTCGGATGTCGTCCAGGCGAACGAGGCTTTGCTTGGTGGCGGTCACATCGCTCATCCTGACATCACCTGAGCTGGTCTGCTCCCTGCGCCGACGCCGAATGAGAGATCCATAACGCGGGCGCCGCACTAGCCACCGCGGTAGTAGCGGGCCGCGCCGGGATGCAGCGGTATCGGATCGGTCTGCGGCGCGGTGACCTTGTCGTAGTTGTTCCCCTCGGGGTGCACTTTGCCGAGTTCGGACTGGTACTCGAACAGGATCTTGGTCAGGTCGTGGGCGAGCTGATCGGGCATGTCGGGCGAGACGACGATGAGGTTGCCGATGGCGATCGTGTCGATGTCGGTGGGGGTGTCATACGCCGCCTTCGGGATCTTCGCGCCGCCGTAGACCGCGCCGTAGCGATTCGTCAGCGGCTGCAGCAGCGAGTTGAGCGGGAGCAGGATGAAGCCGCCCGGCGAGCTGTGGATCAGGTCGCTGATGCCCGGCGTGGGGAGGCCGCCGGTGAAGAAGAAGGCGTCGGTGGTGCCGTTCTGCATGCCCTTGGTCGTCTCGGGCAGCGAGAGGCGCTGGCGGACGATGTCGGCGTCGGGGTTGAGGCCACCGGCCGAGAGGACCCGGCCGGCCACGATGTCCACGCCGGAGCCCACCGAGCCGGTGGAGACGCGCTTGCCGTGCAGATCGGAAAACTTGTTGATGTTGGCGGACTTGCGCACGACGAGGTGGATATAGCTCTTGTACACCCGGGCCAGCGTGACGATCTTCTGCGGCTCGCCCTCGAACGGACCCTTGCCGGCGTAGGCGTCGGCGGCGACGTCGGCCAGGGTCAGCGCGATGTCCATGTCGCCGCCCGCGACGCGCTGGACGTTCTCCCCGGACGCGCCGGTCGGCTCGGCGCGGGCCTCGTAACCGGGCAGGTGTTTGGAGATCAGGTCGGCGTAGCCGCCGCCGATCGAGTAATACACGCCGGTGCTGTTGCCGGTGGCGATGAACAGCCGGCCGCTGTGCCAGAGCCCGGCGCCGGGGCGCTGAGGCAGGCTGGAGCAGGCGGCGAGCACCAGCGCCGCCGCCAGCACCAGCGCCAGGTTCCTGACCTTCGAGCGCATCGTCACCTGGACAGCGCGTCGCGCGGGAGCGGGTCGAGGGCATCGGCGACGCGGTGGACCAGCATGGCGGTCTCGTAGCCGACCTGGCCCAGGTCGCAGCCCGGCGCGGCCAGGACACCCAGCAGGGCCCGGTCACCGACGGACATGACGATCATGACGCCACCGTCCATGTCGACGATGGTCTGACGCACGTTGCCGGCCTGCATGACGCGGGCGGCGCCGAAGACCAGGCTCGCCAGCCCGCTGATCACCGCGGCGAGGTGATCGGCCTGATCAACTGGCAGGTCGGCGGAGGCGGCCAGACGCAGCCCGTCGCCGGAGACGGTGATGGCGTGCGCCACGTCGGGGACCTGCCGCGCGAAGCTCACCATCAGCCAGTCGAGCTGCCCGGCGCCGTGCGGTTGCTGAGACATCATGAAACCTCTTGTCCTGGGGCTGTGCTGTTACGTCGTGCGGCGGCCGAGACGCCCTCGGCGAACGCGGACAGTCGCGACCGGATCAGCTCCGGGTCGACCGGCGCGCCGCGGGAATCGGCACGTGCTTCGATGGTTTCCGGCACAAGCTGTGCGCCGGGACGACGGCGAGGAAGATGTTCTTGCTCCGACATGGAGCCACCTCCGGCGCTGGACGGGTCCCCGGGCCGTGGCGGCCACGTGCCGGGGGGTCCCCAGGTGGGTTGAGCGCTGTTTTGCGGCGACGCGGGCCGATCGGCCGGCAGCGGGGCGACGGCGGCCACCTTGGCCACACCGCGCGGCGGGGTGTGGCCGCCCGGCTGGACCGTCTGGGGCGCGGGAGGCGGGGTCCAGCCGCCGCTCGCGGGAGATCTGGAGCCACCGGCCGATCCACCGGAGGCGAACCCGGAACCGGCGCTGTTGCCGGTGCTGCTCAGGTACGGGCGGAACCAGGGCGCCGTGCCGGTGGGCGCGGCACCGCTCCCCTGCGCGGCGGCGGGCTGGATGGCCGGCTCGGGCCGGCGCTGCTGCGGCACCTGGGGCTGGGTCTGGGTCTGGGTGCGGCCGATCGGCGCGCCGACCGTCGAGGGGACCTGCACCGGCCGGGACGGCACCTGCACCGCCGGGATCGTCTCCACGGGCGCGCCCCGGCCCGCCGGCAACGCGCTGATCTGCTCCAGCAGCCGGTGCGGCAGCGCGACATACGCGACGGTGCCGCTGCCGGTGCTGTGCAACTGCACCCGGATGCCGTGCCTGGCGGCGAGGTGGGAGACCACGTGCAGGCCCATGGTGCCGGCCGCGGCACTGCTCAGCACGCTCGGCACGGCCAGTCGCGAGTTGATCTCGGCGAGGCGGGCCGGGACGATGCCGATACCGCGGTCGTGGACGCGGATCAGCGCGCCCTCGATGGTCGGCCGCGCGTCGACGACGACCGGCTCGGTCGGCGGCGAGAAGGCCGTGGCGTTTTCCAGCAGCTCGGCGAGCAGGTGCACGAGGTCGCCGACGACCGGGCCGGCGATGGCCAGGTCGGCGGGCTCGAACTCGACCCGGACGAAGTCCTCGATCTCCGACGCGGCGGCCGAGATGACGGCGCCGAGCTGCACGGCCGAGGTCTGCGGGCGGCCGGGCTCGCCGCCGGAGAGGACCAGCAGGTTCTCCCCGTTGCGGCGCAGGCGGGCGGCGAGGTGGTCGAGGGCGAAGAGCCGGGCCAGGATGTCCGGGTCGGTCTCGTCGCGCTCGAACTCGTCGAGCAGGCGCAGCTGGCGGGTGATGAGGGTGCGGATGCGGCGGGCCAGCACCTCGGCCATCCGGGCCACGTCGACGCGCAGCTCGGCCTGCTCGCCGGCCAGGCGTAGGGCGGTGCGGTGCACCGTGCCGAACGCCTCGGCCACCTGGCCGACCTCGTCGTTGAGGGCCGCGATGCCGCGGGTGACCACGGCCGCGGTCTGGCCGCCCTCCATCACCGACGGCGCGGGCGCGGCCGAGCCGGCGATGACCGAGTTGATCGCGTCGGGCAGGTCACGGCGGGCCACCTGCAGGGCCGCGCCGCGCAGCAGGTTGAGCCGGCGGGCGGTGCGCACCGCGAGCACGATCGCGATCGCCAGGGCGGCCAGGCCCAGCAGGGCGGCGCCGACGCCGGTGGCCCAGGCCTGCCGCACAGCGTTGACGGCGATCTGCTCGGCGCGGGCGTCGAGCTCGTCGACCAGCTCGACGCTGACGACGTTGACCCGGCGGATCACACCGCTCTGCGCCACGAACCAGGCATCGGGGTCGTTCTTCACGCCGGACGCGTCGCGCTCGGCGTTGCGGGCCGCGGCGCTCATGCTGTCGGCGGTGTTGACGTCGATGCCGCGCACCTGCGCCGCGTACAGCGCGAGCTGCTCCGGCGTGGCCACCCGCCGGAACTGCGCCATACGCTGCGCCCGCGCGCCCTGGACCTGCGAGAGGCTGCCGAGGTCGCCCGGCTGCAGGTTGCCGCGGCCGAAGACGGTGCGCAGCAGGTCGCGCTCGACCGACGAGTAATGCTCCATCGCGGCCGTGGCGGCCAGCGCGCGGGCCGTGTTGGCCAGCTCGATGTTCTCGATCTGGCCCGGAACGGAGTCGGCGACGGCCAGCAGGGCGTCGGAGAGCCCGCCGTAGACGATGTCGACGACGATCACCATCGTGGCGGTGCCCTTGTCGACGGACTGCCGGGTGAACGGCAGCTGCGCGAAGTTGTTGCGGGCGACGCGCACGGGCGTGGCGAGGGCGGGCACCGCGTCGACGGCCTTGGCGGCGTCGGTGAAGAACCGCGCCGCGGCGTCGTCGGTGCGGGCACGCTGGGCGGCGACGAGCGGCGAGACGGGCTTGCCGCTGCGCTGGCCGGCCGCCATGGTCTCGGCGAGTTCGCGCTCGAGCTCGTGCACGAAGAGGACGGCGCCGCCCGCGGTGAGCGTCAGGGCGCGGGCGTTGCCGGCGTCCTGGGCCGCGGAGACGGCGCCGGTCGTCTGAATGGTGGCGAGGACGACGAGGCCGACCATCGCGATGACGATCGGCGCCAGCAGCTGGGTGCGCACGGAGCGCAGACGGCTGGGGCGGGGGCCACCACTGCGGCGGTGCCCGGCCACCGACGTGTCGGTGCCCGCAGCCCGGCGCGTCCGGCCGCCGGAGCCGGCGCCGTGACGCGGCACGGGGGCGCGGGAGGGGCCGCTGCCTGCCAACGCCTAGCCTCCTAACAGTAGCGACTCCAGAACGGAGAGTGTCTGCGAGAGCGCTCTAACGAAGAGACGTCATCGGATCCACTACGGAACACGATCAGGCACGCTACTGGAAGAGGTCAGATCCCTAAAGAGTCCTTAGCCGAACGGCCGAGTCATTCTGACTATGTGTGACGCCGCCGTCGCGCGTAGACCCATACGGCCGCCCCGACGAGCACTATTACGACGCCGAGGCCGATCCACGACCCGGCACCGAGTGACGCTCGGGCGGTCGGCGAGGGGCTGACCGAGGGCCCGCCGGCCTCCGGACCCGGCACGGACGCGGACGCACCCGCGGACGGCGCCCCAGGGGCCGCCGCGGATGCCGAGAGGGGCCGGCCGGAGGGCTCCGGCAGCGTCGCCAGCGGCGAAATCGCGCTCGGCCCGGCCGGCGTCGCGGTAATCCCGGGCAGCGTCGGCGGAGGACCCAGCGGCTCCATGATCGGTGGCGGGCCGGGCAGCGGCGGGCTGGGCGGCGGCGTCGGGCCGGGTGCGGCACCGGGCGCGAGGCCGCCGATCAGCAGCGCGATCAGGAGCGGCTTCACGCCGGTCCCAACGGCATCGGCGGGGCCGGCTTGAGCCTTTTGCGACTATTAAGTCCGCCTTTGCTGAGGTTCTACCGAAATCCTTAAGCCCGGCTTTGCCCGATCAGCGGCGCCGATCGACCCGGACCGGCACCGGCTCGCGCTCGGGGAGGCTCCGCACGAACCTGCCGAGCAGCGCGGCGGAGATGACCACACAGACGACCAGGACCGTGGCGGCGGTCAGGGCGGCGCGCGAGGTCGCCACCCAGCCGACGTCGACGAGCAGGACGAGCAGCCACATGGCGGCCGTCGCCTTCATGACGCGGTTGCGGTATCGACTCATGCAGGGGTGGTTACCCCGGTCGCGCCGCCCTCACGCCTCCGCAGCGATCCGAACGAGGACTCAAGCGGCCTGGACGAAGACCGCTACCGTGCGTGCTGGAACTGTGAACGATCCGTGGGTGGTGTCGAATGTGGACTGCCGGGCCACCGGGTCCACCGAGGCGGCCTGGACGGGGTGTAGCGCCATGTGCGCCCCGCGGTACGACGCGACCGTCTGCGTCGTGGCCGTGGCGCCCGCGTTGAACACGACCACCACGGACTTCAAGCGCCCGTCCAGCCCGCGCGCGTCGAGCACCATGGTGATGACGCCGGGGGTGACCTGCGCGCCGGCGAGCGGGAAGCTCAGCCGCTGCTGGACCTGTGCCGCGCTGCTCAGCGCGAACACCGGCGAACTGGCCCGGATGCTCAGCAGCTCCTGGAAGCGCGCCGAGGCCAGGTCGATCGCGGCGCAGTCCGGCACCAGCGCCGGGTCGGCCAGCAGCGGCTGGGCGTACTGCCACTTGTCCCGGTTGTCGGCGGCCGGCGGCAGTCCGGCGCCGAAGCCGTTGCCGTCGGCACAGTCCCACCGGATCTGGTTGAACCAGTCGCCGGAGTTGAACGAGTTGCGGTCCAGGGACTTCGAGCGCAGCCGGTCCGAGCCCGCGGTGACGAACCCGGCGCCCTGCCCGAACACCGTCGTGGACAGCGCCAGGACCTGCAGCCGGGCGCGCTGATCGGCGGTCGTGCCGGCGGGCAGCTTGTACGCCATCGCGTCGTACAGGATCTCGTTGTCGTGCGCGTCGACGTACGTCACCGCCTCGCTCGGCGAGCGCGTGTAGCCGGCCGGTGAGCCGTTGTAGTCCACCTGCGCGCCGGTGACCCGGTGCCCGGCGGAGTCGGTGAACTCGTACGCGGCCAGGTTGCCGGTCAGCCCCACCTGGATCAGGTCCTGGTAGTGCAGCAGCCGGGCCCGCTGCTCGGCGGCGGTGCCGTTGGCCGGGTCGCCGTTGGGGTCGGTGTACAGGCCCGTGGCGAAGCCCTGGACGCGCGGGTTGCCGTCGAACGGCGCGCCGCCGCGCACGGCGTCACGGAGCCGGTCGTTGAACGTCGCGACGCCGGTGCCGGCCATGTTGGCCTGCGTGGCCTGCACGAACCGGGCGTTGTCGGCCACCTCGCCGAAGTTCCAGCCCTCGCCGTACAGCAGGATCTTCTTGCCGTCGACCCCGTCTCTGGGCGCCGTGAGCTGGTCCAGGGCGGCCCGCACGGCCAGGATGTTGGCCTTCGGGTGGTGCCCCATCAGGTCGAAGCGGAAGCCGTCGACCTTGTACTGCTTGGCCCACTGCACGATCGAGTCGACGACGAGCTTGCCCATCATCGCGTTCTCGGGCGCGGTGTTGGCGCAGCAGGTGGAGTTGGCCACGGTGCCGTCGTCCAGCAGGCGCTGGTAGTACCCGGGCACGATCTGGTCGAGCACCGAGTACTGGTCGGTGCCGGCCGCGGTGGTGTGGTTGTAGACGACGTCCATCACCACGCGCAGGCCGGCGTTGTTGAGCCCGGCGACCATCTGCCGGAACTGCGTGATCCGCGGGGTGCCCTGCGGATCGGTCGCGTACGAGCCCTCGGGCGCGTTGTAGTGGAACGGGTCGTATCCCCAGTTGTACCCGTCACGGTCGGCCACCTGCGCGACGCACGCCTGCTGCTGCGACGAGTCCGGCGGCAGCGCGGCCAGGTCGCACGGCGGCTGTGCCTGGTCGGAGCGCACCTCGGGGATCGTGGCGACGTCGAAGACCGGCAGCAGGTGCACGTAGGAGGTGCCGGCCTGCGCCAGCTGCCGCAGGTGCCGCATGCCGGCCGACCCGGACTGGGTGAAGGCCAGGTAGGTGCCGCGCTGCTCGGCCGGCACCGTGGTGTCGGCGATCGAGAAGTCGCGCACCGACAGCTCCTGGATCTGCGGTCGCGACGGGACCGGCGGCTTGCGCAGGTCGCTCCAGCCGGACGGGCGCAGCCCCGGGTCGGACAGGTCGGCGATCTGGCTGTGCGTGCCGTTGGCCGACAGCGACACGCTGTAGGGGTCCGTGACGCTGGCCGTGGTGACGGCGCGGACGGCGGGCTGATAGGCGGTGACGCGGAACTTGTAGAAGCGGCCCTTCCAGGACTTGTCGCCGGTGACGCTCCAGACGCCCGTGCGGTCGTCGCGGGTCATCGCCACGACGTCCGGGTTCTTGGCGATGTCCTGGTAGAGCTCCAGGGTGAGTTGCTGCGCGGTGGGCGCCCAGACGCTGATCGTGGGGCGCTGACCGTCGAACGCGGGGCCGAGCTTCGCGCTCAGCGCCGCGCTGTAGAGGTCGTCGAGCGCGCCGGCCAGCTGTACCCCGGTCGCCTCGGTGACCTGCCCGGAGGCGTCCCGCTCGACCGCCACGACCTGCCCGCGCAGGGCCGCGGTGAGCGCCGCGCGGTCGCCGTCGAGACGGAACGTCCGGTACGCCCACAGGTGCGGGAACTTCGCCCGCTGCGCCTCGGTCAGGCCGCCCGGGACGGCGCTCATCGCGAGCTTCGTGCCGTTGCCCACGACCTGGCCGTCGACGACCTGAAGCCCGCCGGCGGGCGCGGACCACAGTTCGTAGCTGTGCCCGTCGGTCGGGCCGGCGCGCCACGCCACGGTGCCGCGGTCGATCCAGACCGCCTTCGCCTTGTTCACATCGGTGTCCGGCGTGCCCTGGGCCGGGATCGGCAGCAGGTACTTCTCCTGGCCCGACAGGATCCACACCTCATGGCCGATGGTGACCAGGTCGAGCGTCTGGTCGGTCGGCAGGTCCTTGGTGTCGCCCTTGTGCATGATGTAGTTGAGCAGCGGTGCGTTGCCGGCCAGCGGCACGGTGAATCTCACGCCGAACGCGTCCGTGCCCGACGGCATCAGCGGGCTGCCCCAGTCCGTGCCGGTCGCGGCGCCGGTCCACACATGCAGGCCCCAGCCGTCGTAGTCGCCGCCGGGGCGGCGATAGTGCAGCACGGCGGTGTGCTCGGCCGCGGCCCGCGTCGGGTGCACGGCCGCCTCCCCGGAGCGGATCCACGCCTCGCCCTGGGTGCGGGGCAGGACCGACTGATCCGGGCCGGGGTCCTTGACGTCGCCCTTGTGCGCGATGAAGTTCACCGGCTTCGCGGGGTCGCTCACCGGCACGTGCCAGTACGCGCCGAAATCGTCGACGCCGTCCGGCGGGCGGGGGCTCGCCCAGTCGGTCGCGCTGCCGGGGGCAAGGCCGTCTCCCCAAAGGTGCAGACCCCAGCCGGTGTAGTCGCCGTCCGGCCGTCCATAGTGGACAGAAACGCTGCCGGTGGCGGCTGCCTGGGAGGTATAGATGGTCGCGTCTCCTTGTTTGAGCCAGATCTCCGGATGCTTCGTCGGGTCGAGGGAGCGGTCCGCGGCGACGTCCTTCACGCCGTTCGCGTCCACCACCAGGAAGCCGACGTTCGCGGCCCCCGGCTTCAGCTTGACCCATGCGAAGCGTCCGTACGAGTCCTCGCCGGCGAACGGCGCACCGGCGGGCCAGCTCATCGGCTCCTGGATGTCGCCCCAGGCGTACAGGCCCCAGTCGCTGTAGTCGCCGGCCGGGCGCTGGTAGTGCACGATGGCGTAGTCCACGGGCGCGGCGCTCGGCGGCGTGCCGACCCTCGTTTCGATCTTTGCTTCGGCCGTACGCCCGGATCCGTCCCGGACCACCGCCTTGTACTCGAGCTTCGTGCCGGCCGCGAGCCCGTCGAGATCGTGGTAGGCGGCGTACGGGCCGGCGTGGTCGGTGCCGAGCAGTTTCCAGGCGCCGTTGCCGACCCGGGCCGCGAAGGTGACGGTGGACAGCGGGTCTCCGGTGACGTTCGCGCGCACCTCGGCGGTCGTGGCCGGGGCCGGGTCGACCCGCAACGAGATCGCCGGGCGGGCCGCCGCCCGCTTGATCGCGCCGCGCGCCTTGAGGACCACGGTGGTCAGCGGCGGGATGCTCAGCTGCAGCGAGCCGTCGCCGGCGGTCGCGGCGATGGGCCCGGACGACGGGTAGATCTGGTCGAACGTCGTGGTCGCCATATACGTCGGGACCGTGATCGTCTTCGTGCCGGCCCCGTTGTTGCTCGCCACGACGTATTCGACGCGCTGGTCGGGGTCGATGCGCGAGAACGCGAAGACATTCTGGTCGGCGTACCGCGTGATCTGGACGCCCTGGCGCAGCGCGGGGTTCTTCGCGCGCAGCCGCGCGAGGCTCGCGATGGTGCGGTAGATCGGGTGACTCGTGTCGTAGTGGGAGACGGCGTGCGTGCTGTCGGTGCCGAGCAGATCGTCGTCGAGGTAGTCGGCCGTACGGCTGGCGAACATGTCCTGCCGCGCGTCCTTGTCCCCGCCGGAGCCGGTGAAGCCCTGCTCGTCGCCGGAGTACACGACCGGCTGGCCGCGGGTCAGGAACATCAGCTCGTGGCCGAGCTCGTCGCGGCGCAGGTGGGTGGCCGGGTCGGTGCCGCCGGCGGCCACGAAGTAGCCGATGCGGCCCATGTCGTGGTTGCCGAGGAACGTCGGCAGGTACTGCGCGCTGGTGCCGGCGGACGTGTACAGGTCGTCCTGGGCGTACAGGTCGGCGAGCTCCTGGCCCGATCCGCCCCGCGCGACGAAGTCGGCGGCCGCCTGCTGGAACGGGAAGTCCAGGGTGGCCGGCAGGCGCCCCTTGCGCACGTACGTCGAGTCGAAGGCCGGGTTCGCGTCGTACACCTCGCCGAACATGAAGAAGCCGGGCTTCTTCGCCTTGTCGGCGGCGGCCTGCACGCCTTGCGTGAACTGCGGCCAGAACTGCATGTCGACGTGCCTGGCCGTGTCGATGCGGTATCCGTCGATGTCGCTGTCCTTGACCCAGTCCGAGTAGATCTTCGTCATGCCCTGGACGACCTCGGGCCGTTCGGTCCACAGGTCGTCGAGGCCGAAGAAGTCGCCGTACTCGGCGTTCTCGCCGCTGAACGTGGAGTCGCCGCGGTTGTGGTACATCGTGGGGTCGTTCAGCCACGCCGGCTGCTTGACCTTCTTGTCCGCCTCGCTGGCGAACACCGGCGTGTAGGGGAACGACTGCGCGTTGACCGGCGGGAATCCGCGGGTACCGTCGGCGTAGTCGCGGTCGTCGAACTTGTTGCCGTTCGCGTCCTTGTACGGATAGTCGGCCTTGCTGCGGTACGAGTACTGGTTCTGCGCGTACCGGATGACGTCCGCGGTGTGGTTCGTGATGACGTCGAGGTAGATCTTGATCCCGCGCTGGTGCGCCAGCTTCGTCAGCCGCTTGAGGTCGTCCCTGGTGCCGAAGTGCGGGTCGATCTGCGTGAAGTCGGTGATCCAGTACCCGTGGTAGCCGGCCGAGATGTCGTTGCCGCTGCCCTGCACCGGCCGGTTCTTGAACACCGGCGCCAGCCAGATCGCGGTCGTGCCGAGGCCCTGGATGTAGTCGAGCTTGTCGATGACGCCCTTGAGATCACCGCCGTGGTAGAACCCCTTGTCGGTAGGGTCGTAGCCGGTGCTCAGCCGGTTGCCGGACAGCCCGCCGGTATTGTTGGTGGGGTCGCCGTCGGCGAAACGGTCGGCGAGCACGAAGTAGAACTGCTCGGCGTGCTGCGGCCGCGGCCCGTCGAGGATGCTGGCGACCGACGGCTCTTTGACCCACTCGGGCACGCCCTCGGAGTAGCCGGTCGGCCGCTGCGGGACGTCCGGCGTCCGCGGGTTTTCACCCGGCGCCGCGGTGAACACGGCGAGGGCGGTCAGGATGCCAAGCGCGATCTTGGTCGATGTGACGGATCTGGCGGAGGGCATGGCGGGGCCTCCTCGAGGACAACGAGGTCTCTGGCGAGGCTGGCACCGTATCGACCGACAAAGATCGTTACAAGGCTTGACTTCTACGTTTTCAGGGTTTCGGAGATCGCCTGGCTGATCTGCTTCAGCTGGTCGATCTGCTCGGGCGTCAGCGGGTCGAACAGGTGGGTGCGGACCGTCTCGACGTGCCCGGGGGCCGCCGCGACCAGCGCCGCGAAGCCCTGGTCGGTCAGGTCGGCGAACTGGCCGCGCTTGTCGTCGTCACAGTCGCGTCGACGCACCCACCCGCGCGCCTCGAGTTTGGTCACGGCGTGAGAGAGGCGGCTGCGCGAGGAGCGGGTCTGCAGGGCGAGCTCGCTCATGCGCAGCGACCGGCCCTCCGACTCCGACAAGACGACGAGGATCTCGTAGTAGGCGTGTGGCATCCCCGCGTCGTGCTGAAGTTCCCGGTCGAGCCGGTCGATCAGGAGCGTGGTCGCGCTGTAGAAGGCGCGCCAGGCGGCCTGCTCTTCCTCGTCGAGCCAGCGGGTCATGCCCCGTATTTTTGCACGTTCGGAAACAAATCCGGCCGTTGTTAGTACCTTGCGCCGCAAGGTACTATGCCAGACATGGATACACCCGGCTCGCTGTCCACGGCCCTGCGCCGCGGCACATTGGAGTTCTGTGTGCTCGCCCTGATGGAGCAGGGCGAGCAGTATGGGGTGGAGCTCGTCCGGCGCCTGGGCGCCGAGCGCACCCTGACCACCAGCGAGGGGACGCTGTACCCGCTGCTGGCGCGCCTGCGCCGGGCCGGCTGGGTCGAGACGACGTGGCGCGAGTCCCCGAACGGCCCGCCGCGGCGCTACTACGCGCTCACCCAGCACGGCCACCAGGCGCTGCGCCATTTCCGCGAGGAGTGGACGGCTTTCCGCGACACAGTTGACCGAATTGTCGGAACGAGGGCGGCATGAACACCTACGATGACCTGGTCAACGACTATCTTCGCGCCGTCGAGCAGGCCTTGGCCGGCGTCCCCGCCAATCGGCGCGCGGAACTGCTCGCCGACCTGAGCGAGCACATCGCCGCCAAGCGGGCAGAACTTTCCCCGGACCAGGAGACCGAGGTCGAGGTCCGCTCGATCCTGGAGCTTCTCGGCGACCCGGAGGAGGTGGCCGCGGAGGCGATGGTCGACGCGGAGCCACCCCTGCCCGCGTCGCCCCCGATCCTCATCGAGCCGAAGAAGCGCTCGGCCGCCCTGATCTGGGTGGCGGTGACGATCGCCGCGGTGGCCACGATGTGCGTGCTGGCGGGCCTGCTGGGCCTGATGTTCTTCAGCGTGTCGAGCGGCGGCACCCCGGAGGCGACGGTCCCGACGAGTTCGGACTCCGTCGCACCGACTCCGTCCCCTCCGCCGGTCCCCACACCCTCCTGACGCGCGACCGGGGCTCTCGCACCGCGCGTCGCGTCGGCCCCGGCGCCCCGGCCCGCTTTCGCACCGGTCGCCCCCGAACCGCAGCGCCCACCGGCCTGCTCACGCGGCCGCCTTGCCTGCTCCGACCTTGCCCGCGGAGTCTGCGGGCGGGGCCCTTGCGCGCCGGGTCTGGCTTGCTGCGTAAAGGCAGCCCGCCGCCCGCAAAGACCCGCTCGGGGTCTGTGAGTGCCGGGCAAGCGCTGTGACCGGGACGTTGGCCGGGCTGGGCGGGGCTCAGGCTGTCGGGGTGGCGGAATTTTGTTCGGGCGCGGCGGCTCGGTGATGACGAGGGCCGGCGATAGCAGCAAATCGTTTGTCGTGGGACCGGATCACCGGTTCGGTTGAGCCGGGTGAGGCCTGCGCCTGGCCTGATCACGGGGCCGAAGACGGGGCCTAGGAAGCACACCACCACGATCACGAGGACCGTGAGCAGTGTCCGCGCCCATGCCGCCGCGAGCTGCCCGGGGTCGCGGGTGACCAGCGCGACGATCGCCCGCCGCCCCGATACCGGGCGCGGCGCGGGCCACCAGCCGCGGACGGTAGGCCCGGGACGGGCTCCGGCGGCGTCTCGACACCGAGATCGCCGGTCAACTCGGCGAGCAAGGCGTCGGCGGCCTCGGCGGTGCCGCCCCGCTCGGCCAGCGAGCGTCACGACCTCGGGGTGGCCGTGCCGGATCAGCGCCACAAGCAAGTGCTCGGTGCCCACCTGCGCCGAACCGTCCTCCCGCGCGATCACCGCGGCCGCCGCGAGCACCCCGCTCGGTCGGCCCGGCCAGCGAGGCCACATCCTCGATCGGCGCGGCTGGCCCCGGGCGGCGGTACCGACGGCGCGGTCCACACCCGGACCACGTTGCCGCTGCCGTACAGAGCGAGCGCCGTGGCCAGGTCGACCGGCGTCACGTTGGCGCATCCGGCGGCCCGGCCCAGCGCGGCACCTTCCCGAACGACAGCGCGCGTCGACCGTCAGACGCGTGTAGCTCAGGGTCGAGCCCTGACCCCTCGGCGGCCCGCGGCTCCTCGGGCGGCCCTTCAGTGCCCATCCCTCCGGCCAGCCGGGCGAGCAGCGCATCGACGGTTTCGGCCGTCGCACCCCGCGCGCCGAGCCCCGCCACGACGTCCGGCGACCCGCTCCGACGAACGCGGCGAGCTGGTGCTCGGTGCCGATGTGCGCGGCCGCCTCGGCCACCGCGACATGCGATGACTGCGTCAGGACCGCTCGCGCCACCTCATCGAACCGGTACGGCGCCCTTCAGCAGCAGGTGCCCACCTTGGGTGCTCGCGGTTTCGGCCGACTCGGGTGGCTGGGGCGGCGTCCAGATACCCGCGGTGTTGCCGACCGGCCGGCCGGCGACGACGTCGTCGTACGGCACAAGCGCCACCACCTGCCGCGCCTCGGCAATGAACCGTTCGAACACGACGCACTTTCTACCCGACCGCGCCGACCACGGAACCCAGGCCCAGTCCGGCATTCCCGCACAGGACGCGCACTCATTCCGCTGTCCGCCTTGCGCGGGCCATCGCCGTTGTCGAGACATTCGGGAATCGGCGGCGGTCCACAAGTACAGCGGTTGCTTGTTCCCGCCTTGCTGAGCATTCGGCGGAAATTCCGATCGGCCGTGCGCGGCATTGTCGAAAGACGGTCGCGATGCACCGGTGGCCGCGTATTTCCGCCAATCATTCGATGCGTTGCCGGGCCGGCGGGCCGGCGCAGCTGTGGCATGGATACGCGACGACGCTTCGGGCCAAGACCGGGCCGCCCGTCGCCGCTCACCTGGCGCAGCGCGGGATCGCAGTCGCTTGCTGCGGTGCTGCTCGCGGGACGTTGCGCCTGTTCAGACGGCGTGACTGGCGGAGGCTGCGAGGGCGGCACCGGCCCCTGCACCGATCCGTCCCGCTGGTCGCTGACCGCCGGCGGGGTGTCACCGCGGAGACGGCGGAGTTTCTCGGCGTGACGTCTGGCCAGGCCCCATTCCCGATGCCGTGCATGCTCCCGGCGGAACTGCTCATTCGCCGGAGAATAACGACGTGACCTGGTTGGGTCACGCATGGCAGCCAACTCCGCCCTTGAAAAAAATCCCAGCTGCCCCATGCATATGATTCTCCCAGAACCCGACCGAAACCGCCGCCCCGAACGGCGGTCCATAATGGGCAAATGGTGCACGCTCATGCCGCATTGCGCGCCCTCACGCGGCGTGACGTCGGTAGCAGCGTCCGCCGCGCGAGCAGGAGATCGCGAGCCTGGATCCGTGTGCGGACGAGGCGGTGTGGGGTAGCGGTCGAACGGGTCGTGGTCACGCTCAACGGCATCGACCTGGCGTTCGGTCAGCACATCGAGACCATGACCCGGGAGGAGCTAGTTACTAGCCGGCTTTGAGCGCGGCGCCGCCCCGCAGGACCGCGTTCGCCACCGAACCGCCGCAGCGCTGTGATCGCGACGCAGCGACCGCGGCGCGGGTTTGCCGCACCCATTCGCCTCACACGCTCCGACACCTTCCGCCTCGCGCCGCGACTCGGACGGCACGCTGTTGGCCAGTGCGCAGGCCTACAGCGGCGACGGCCCAGGCCCGCACCCGCCACCGGCCCCACCGACCCCGGGCGGGACCGAGCCGGTCAGGCGCGGCCGGTCAGGCGCGGCCGGTCAGGCGCGGCCGGTCAGGCGCGGCCGGTCAGGCGCGGCCGGTCAGGCGCGGCCGGTCAGGC